>JAJRYG010000072.1 GCA_024275915.1 Gammaproteobacteria bacterium | reverse complement strand
TCATGCTTGTCTCGTATCTGAATGCAGGCTTGAATTATAACGGAAATTTACCGCTACCTCAGGCCCCCAGCACGTCTCTGGCTATGCTTTGCCACAGAGGTTCACCGAAGCCCCGGCGCAGCACATGGGACAAACCGATGGAACCCTCGGCCAGCAGGCGGGCGTGTAACTCGGTCAGGTCGAACGCTTCGTTGCCATCCTGCAGGCGATCCCGGCAGGCATTGATCAGCGCCCAGCCCACCGCATAGCCCATGGGGACGGTCGGCATGCGGGTGTACCAGCTCAACTCACCCATGGCCTGTTCCCGGCTGAAACCCAGACTCGCCTGCATGCGGCTGACGGCCTCATCGATGCTCAGGCCGCGGCAGTGCAGTTCCACATCCAGCATCACCCGCATGGCCCGCCACAGCCGATCCCTGAGCAGCACGAAACGGGATTCGGGCGCATCGAGAAAACCCTGCTCCTGCATGAGCTGTTCACAATACAGCGCCCAGCCTTCGTACATGGTTGCCGAAGGATTGGTGAGCCGTGGCAGGGTACTGGCGCGGGGATTCTGGTTGGCGGTGACGAACTGCAGATGATGCCCCGGCCAGGCTTCATGCACACAGGTATGGCGCAGACTGATGGTGTTGTGCACGCCCAGCGCCGCTTCGTCCTGTGCCGGGGTGACATAGTAGATGCCTTTTTGCTGTGGATCGTTCTGCATGGGTTCCAGGTAGGCCGCAAAGGGAATTTCGTGACGCAGGAAACACGGTGTTTCCACCACCTTCAGGGTTTCACCGATGGGCAGCCGGACCAGGGCATGGGTTTGAATGAATTCATGGGCTTCCTGCATGCCCTGCCGATAGGCACTCAGCAATTCACTGGCCGGCGGATGATCGGCCTGAATGCGGCTCACCAGGGCGGTCATGTCGTCACTGCCGGTCAGGCGCCGGGTTTCCTCCTGCAATTGCTGCCTGGTGCGGTCGAACAGCTGCTGGCCAAAGGCATGCAGGGTGTCGGCATCCAGATTCAGGCCATGGCGGTATTTGAGCAGGTCTTCGAAATAATCCCGGCCGCAGGCAAAGTCACCGGCTGTTTCCGGTTTCAGGCTGCGCTCGAGAAAATCGGCAAACTGTTCCACTTCGTGGCCGGCCGTTTCCAGCTCGGCATCGAGGTGCAGGTTCTCGAGCTGCGGGTGGTGGCGCAGGTCGCGCAGATAGGCCACCCCCTGGCGGGCCTCTGTAATGGCCGAGTCCAGCCACAGGACCGGGATATTCTGCGGCGCATCGCGCAAAAAGGTACGTGCCTCACGCAAATGATGGGGGATTGCCTCGAGCCGGGCACGCAGTGCCTCCTGCAGATTGTCCACCTTGCGCACGGTGAGCTGGTAAATGGCATTGATGGGCAGGAAGCGAACAGGATCCCGGCGCCGCCAGTCCCGCTCACCCAGCTCTTCGAGCTCCAGCAGGCCGGCACCGTACAGCAGTTGCAGATCGGTGTGCTCGGCCGGGGTAAGGCTGGCCAGATCGACCTCCTCAAGACTGGCCAGCAATTTCTCGTTGAGACTGGTCAGGGCGCCAATATCGTCGTCATCACAGGGTGTGAGCCGATGGGCATAGCCACGAATACCGAGATCCACGGCGGTTTCCGGGTGAAAGCGGAACCAGGCCTGGTAGTAACGCTCTACCAGCAGCTGAAAATCGGACATCAGTCCTGCTTCCCGGCATCGTGGATCTCGTAGTCGTGGGTGATCTCCACCCCCGCCCCGGCCAGCATGATGGAGGCCGAGCAGTATTTTTCCGCCGACAGCTGGACCGCACGCTGCACATGCTTTTCCTTGAGTTCATGCCCGCTGACGATGAAATGCACATGGATGCGGGTAAACACCTTGGGCTCGGTCTCGGCCCGTTCGGCAGACAGCTCCACCTGACAGTCGGTCACCGCCTGGCGGCCGCGTTTGAGGATCAACATGACATCGAAGGCGGTACAGCCTCCCAGCCCCATGAGCATCATCTCCATGGGCCGCGGGCCCAGGTTGCGTCCCCCATGATCTGGCGGACCGTCCATTACCACACAGTGGCCACTGCCCGATTCGGCGATAAAGGTGGCTTCTTCCACCCACTTGATACGTGCCTTCACTCGATACCTCTCGACTCAGTAAAATTGCTGAAATTCATTCCGCCAAAACCCTCCCCGGGAGCACATGGGCGACTCAGCCCAAAATCATGCCATGACTTTATTTTTTTACTATCAATAACTTAAAACACACCAGGATTCGTCTCTGCGTATTGCTGCACCTTTGCGAGCAGCATTGTCCCTTGTCTTTTCAGGGTTAAAATCACCCTCGAATGGTTAAAATGTGCTATATCTTTAGTCTGTATAGTGCCCAGTGCGAACACGGGGTCGATAAAATGTACGGTCTGCACGTCCAAATGCCCATAAAGGCAGTGACGATCTTCTCACTTCAGACAGTAACCCGTTCACAACATGTTTACATTCATTGAGGTTGGTATACCATAGACGCTCAAAGTCGTCATCAACAACCAGGGATTATGATGGTAGAGACGAGTACAGAAAAAACAGCCAGTAGCGAGAACGCCGACAAGAACGAAAATGCCAGTGCCTCCACCGGCATCGACTACCTGGACAGCTTTCTCGAACACAGTCACCGGCGTCACTACCCGGCCAAGAGCGTCATCATCTATGCCGAAGACAAGCCCGATGTTCTCTATTACATCGTCGAAGGTTCGGTCTCGGTACTGATCGAAGACGAAGAAGGCCGCGAAATCGTCCTTGCCTACCTAAACAAGGGTGACTTCTTCGGTGAAATGGGTCTGTTCACCGAGGACGAAAACCGCAGTGCCTGGGTCCGTGCCCGTACCAACTGCGAAGTCGCCGAAACCAGCTACGCCAAGTTCCGTCAAGTCTACCAGGAACAACCGGACGTGCTGTTCGCCCTCACCAAGCAAATGGCCGATCGCCTGCGCGTCACCAGCCGCAAGGTCAGCGACCTGGCCTTCATGGACGTCACCGGCCGCGTCGCCCGCACCCTGCTCGACCTGTGCAAGCAACCCGACGCCATGACCCACCCCGACGGCATGCAGATCCGCATCACCCGCCAGGAAATCGGCCGCATCGTCGGCTGTTCCCGGGAAATGGTCGGCCGGGTACTGAAAAGCATGGAAGAATCCGGCCTGATCTCCGTCAAGGGCAAGACCATCGTGGTGTTCGGCACCCGTTGATTCCCTTTGCCCGGTACCACCACGCGCTTGGTGCGTAGCAGATATAAGCGGAAAGACCCAAGAGAAAAGGGGATGCGTGGCTTCGCCACGGCTCGATGGACTTTTATCTTGAACCTTGCATCGGCCTTTCCCCGTCATGCCAGCGAAGGCTGGCATCCAGGGAGGGGTTGGCATGACTACATGGATGTTTGGTGCCACACAGGCCAAGCCAAAGCATACTGGTCGATCTGCCCGTCCAGGGTATCGCTGCAAACGAACACCCCCAATGCCTCGCCCCACCCCTGCCTGCGCCGGAATGACGACGGTGCCGAATTTTACTCGTCACTGTTTTCAATGCGGCCCCCGAGCCGCAATCCAGTGGGCGGTGGCAAGTCCCCGAATCCGGAAGGGATCCCGCGACCGATGCGCCTCCTTGCGTCGGCGCATCCTACATGAATATAACCCCGGCAGCAGGATGCCGCTGAGCAAGGCGAAGCGCATCGAACGCCCTTGTCTCTTTTATCTTGAACCTTGTATCTGCCGTCATCACTTGCCGTCGAACAGTTCCTGCAGTTTCTGGCCTGGATCACTGGCTTTCATGAAGGCTTCGCCGACGAGGAAGGTGTTGACGCCGTTGTTGCGCATCAGGGCCACGTCATCGGGGCTGTGAATGCCGCTTTCGGTGACGACGATGCGGCCCTCGGGGATCTGCGGCAGCAGGTCCAGGGTGGTATTCAGGGAGGTTTCGAAGGTTCGCAGGTTACGGTTGTTGATGCCCACCAGAGGCAGTTCCAGGGGCAGGGCCTGTTGCAGTTCTTCACCGTCATGCACTTCCACCAGCACGTCCATGCCCAGGTGGGTGGCCAGGTGAGCCAGTTCCTTGAGCTGGGCGTCACCCAGGCAGGCGACGATGAGCAGGATGCAGTCGGCGCCCATGGCGCGGGCTTCGTAGACCTGGTAGGGATCGATGATGAAGTCCTTGCGGATCACGGGCAGGCGGCAGGCGGCACGGGCCTTGATCAGATAGGTATCGCTGCCTTGGAAGAAGTCGATGTCGGTGAGTACCGACAGGCAGGTGGCGCCGCCCTTTTCGTAGGACCGTGCGATGGCTTCCGGATCGAAATTCTCGCGCATCACGCCCTTGCTGGGTGAGGCCTTCTTGATCTCGGCGATCACTGCCGGTCTGCCACTGGCGATGGTGTTTTCAATCTGCTTGACGAAGCCGCGGGGTTCCAGGCCGTCAGTGGCCCGTTCCATCATGGCTTCCAGCGGCGTCCTGCTGACGCGTTCGCTGATTTCTTCCAGCTTGCGCTGAACGATTTTTTTCAGAATATCTGGGGTATCACTCATGGGAAATCGTTTTGTTGGTCAATGTTTAACTGAGTTGGCGGGAGACGTCGACCAGCTGTTCAAGCTTCTCCCGGGCCTTGCCGCTGGTGATGATTTCGTCGGCCAGGTGCATCCCGGCTTCGAGGCTGTCGGTGAGGTCTGCAGCATAAATGGCGGCTCCGGCGTTGAGCATGACGATGTCGCGGGCCGGGCCAGGCTGGTTGTCCAGTACCTGCCTGATGATGGCCAGTGACTGCTCGGCACCGTCCACGGCCAGGGCACTTGTCTCTCCCCGCTGCACGCCGAACTGCTCGGGGGTGATGGTGTAGCTGCGGATCTCGCCCTCCTTGAGTTCGGCCACACGGGTCGGTGCACCGATGCTGATCTCGTCCATGCCGTCTTCGGCATGGACCACCAGCACGTGGTGGCTGCCCAGTTTTTTCAGTACCCGAGCCAGGGGCTCGACCAGATCCGAGGCGAACACGCCGAGCAACTGGTTGGGCGCACCGGCGGGATTGGTCAGCGGGCCGAGGATATTGAAGATGGTGCGCACGCCCATTTCCTTGCGCGGGCCGATGGCGTGCTTCATGGCGCTGTGGTGCCTGGGGGCAAACATGAAGCCCACGCCCACTTCCTCGATGCAGCGGGCCACCTGTTCGGGACCGAGGTCCAGGTTGACGCCGGCGGCTTCGAGCAGATCGGCGCTGCCGCTCTTGCTGGAGACGGCGCGATTGCCGTGCTTGGCCACGGTACCGCCGGCGGCGGCCACCACGAAGGTGCTGGCGGTGGAGACATTGAAGGTGTTGGCGCCGTCGCCGCCGGTGCCGACGATGTCCACCACGTGATCGCCACGGACCCTGACGCCGGTGGCCAGCTCACGCATCACCTTTGCCGCGGCGGCAATCTCGTCGACGCTCTCGCCCTTCATGCGCAGGCCGATGAGAAAGCCGCCGATCTGGGCGCCGGTGGCCTTACCGGTCATGATGGTGCGCATGACCTGGGTCATTTGCTCGGCGGTCAGATCGCGGCGTTCGGTGACGGCACGGATGGCGGATGGCATGTCCATAAACGGGCTCCGATTCTGTTTCTATTGTTCGAGAAAGTTCTTCAGCAACTGGTGCCCATGCTCGGTGAGAATGGACTCGGGATGAAACTGCATACCCTCGATGGGGTAGTCACGGTGGCGCACGCCCATGATCTCGTCGAGCTCGCAGGTGTCGGTCTCGGTCCAGGCGGTGATTTCCAGGCAGTCGGGCAGGCTGGCCTTTTCGATCACCAGGGAGTGGTAGCGGGTGGCTTCGAAGGGATTGTGGATACCGCGGAACACGCCCTTGTCCTTGTGATGGATCAGGGAGGTCTTGCCATGCATGATGGCACTGGCATGGACGATGCAGCCACCGAAGGCCTGGCCGATGCTCTGGTGGCCCAGGCAGACGCCGAGGATGGGCTTCCTGCCGGCGAAATGGCGTATGGCCTGCACGGAGATGCCGGCCTGATCGGGGGTGCAGGGTCCGGGCGAGATGACGATCTGGTCCGGGTCCAGGGCCTCGATCTCCTCGATGCTGATCTGATCGTTGCGCTGTACCCGCACCTCGGCACCCAGCTCGCCGAAGTACTGCACCAGGTTGTAGGTGAAGGAATCGTAGTTGTCGATCATCAATAACATGGTCTTGCCTCTTGCCCGGCCCTAACAGGATGTTGAAAAAGCCTCTCCCCGGGCTTTTTCAAGCCGGGAACGGCAAACGCGGTTTCCCGTTCCCTCTCATTCTCAATGACTTGCGGCCATTTAAAATGGCAGTGCTTTCTTGCACCGCACACAGGCTGTAGAAAAACGGTATTTTTCAACAGCCTGCTAACGATGGTTGACGTGCAGGCCGGCCTCGGCCAGCGCCACTGCACGAAACACCGCTCGTCCCTTGTTCATGGTCTCGTCCCATTCGTTGCGCGGCACCGAATCGTAGACGATGCCGGCACCGGCCTGGATGTGCAGCTTACCATCCTTGATCACTGCGGTGCGGATGGCGATGGCGGTGTCCATGTTGCCGGTCCAGTCCCAGTAACCCACCGCACCGGAATAGACCCCGCGCTTGACCGGTTCCAGCTCGTCGATGATCTCCATGGCGCGGATCTTGGGTGCCCCGGAGACGGTACCCGCCGGGAAGGTGGCACGCAGCACGTCCATGGCCGACAGTTCCGGGCGCAGTTCGCCCACCACGTTGGAAACGATGTGCATGACATGGGAGTAGCGTTCCACTTCCATCTTTTCGGTCACCTGGACACTGCCAATCTCGGCGATGCGGCCCACGTCGTTGCGGCCCAAGTCGATGAGCATGAGGTGTTAGGCCAGTTCCTTGGGATCGGCCAGCAGTTCGGCTTCCAGGGCCTGGTCTTGCTCCTCGTCCCGGCCCCGTGGCCGGGTGCCGGCAATGGGCCGCACCGTGACCTTGTCGTCTTCCACATGCACCAGGATCTCCGGCGAGGAGCCGACGATGTGGAAGTCGCCCAAGTTCAGGTAGTACATGTAGGGCGAGGGGTTGAGGCTGCGCAGAGCCCGGTACAGATCCAGCGGCCGGGCATGAAACGGGATGGTCAGGCGCTGGGACAGCACCACCTGCATGACGTCCCCCTCGACGATGTATTCCTTGGCCTTGAGCACGGCCTGTTCGAAGCCGTCCCGGGTGAAGCCGGAGACGAAGTCGGACTCGTCGACCTGGTAGATCCCTTCGGTAAAGGGCCGCGGGATCTCCTCGTAGAGCCGTTCGTTGAGTTCGTTGAGCCGGGTATTGCCCTTGGCCCAGGCATTGGTCACGCCTGGATCCACATAGGTGATGATGAACAGCTTGCCGGCCAGGTTGTCGAACACCACCACCTCGTCGGAGACCATCAACAGGATGTCGGGCAGCCCAAGGGGATCGGGGTTGGGGCAGTCACCCAGGCGTGGCTCGATGTAGCGAATAGTATCGTAGCCAAAGTAGCCCACCAGGCCACCGGTAAATCGCGGCAGGTCGTCCAGCTCGGGGACCTTGTACTGATCGTGGAAGTCCTGCAGCCACGCCAGGGGATCCTCGCTTTGCAGGCTTTCGCTGATCACGCCGTCGACGCTGATCTCGATGTGCTGGCCGTGGATGCGGATCACCTTGCGGCAGGGCAGACCAATGATGGAATAGCGGCCCCATTTCTCGCCGCCCTGAACCGACTCGAACAGATAGGAATAGGGTCCGTCGGCCAGCTTGAGATAGGTGCTCAAGGGGGTGTCGAGATCGGCGAGCACTTCCCGCATCAGCGGGATGCGATTGTAGCCTTGTTCAGCAAGCGCGTTGAATTCCTGTTGATTCATTCCTGGACCCTGATATCGATTGACACATTACACCACACAACTCCGTACTTGTGCGCTTCACCATCGGCTGTTTGTGTGGTGCGAATGGGTCATGTCTATCAGGCCGCGCCTTTCTGGCCGGGTTCCAGCAGGTCCCTGAGCTCGGTCATGGAATCCATCACCGCGTCCGGGTGTTCCTCGCGAATGTCCTTGCCGTGGTTGTAGCCATAGGTCATGCAGATGATCTGGAAACCGGCAGCACGGGCCGCCTTGACGTCACTGGTGGAGTCGCCCAGCATCAGGGCGTTTTCCGGCTTGACACCAAAGAACTCGGCAGCGTGCAACAGGGGCATGGGATCGGGCTTCTTCCTTTCCAAGGTGTCGCCGCTGATGACGATACTGAAGTAATCATGGACACCCAGATCCTTGAGCAGGGGCAGGGTAAACTGCGCTGCCTTGTTGGTCACACAACCCATCTTGTAGCCGGTGGCCTTGAGATAATCTAGGCCTTCCCTGACACCGGGGTACAACATGCTGCGCTTGCTGGTGTTCTCGGCATACAGTTCCATGAAAACGGGATAGGCCTTTTCGAACAGGGCCTCGTCGGGCTCGCCATCGAGCTGGCCGATGAGCGCCCGGCGCACCAGACGCTCGACGCCATTGCCGACCCATTCACGAACCTTGTCTTCCCCGTAGGGAGGCATGCCAATCTGCTTCATCATTTCATCGACACAGTAGGCTAGGTCGGGGACACTGTCCACCAGGGTACCGTCCACATCGATCAAGACCATTTCCGGCTTGCGCAGTGACGCGATCTCATTGTTTGACTGGGTATTCATATAATACATATCCCGGGCAACGCGACCCTGTCAGGCCTTGGCCAGTTCGTCACGCATCTGCTTGATGACCGTGTCGTAGACATTGGCATCGCTGTCATTTTTGGCACCAAAGATGGCAGAGCCTGCCACGAAAGTATCCGCGCCGGCTGCCGCGATTTCGCGGATGTTGTCCACCTTGACCCCACCGTCGATTTCCAGGCGAATGTCATAGCCACTTTCATCAATGATCTTGCGGGCTTCACGCAGCTTATCGAGGGTAGCCGGAATGAAGCTCTGACCACCGAAGCCCGGGTTGACGGACATCAGCAGCACCATGTCCACCTTGGCCAGCACATAGGTCAGGTAGTCCAGGGGCGTGGCGGGATTGAAGACCAGACCGGATTTGCAGCCTTCGTTGCGGATCAGCTGCAGGCTGCGGTCGATATGCTCGGAGGCTTCCGGGTGGAAAGTGATGTAGCTGGCGCCGGCAGCGGCGAAATCGGGAATGATGCGATCCACGGGCTTGACCATCAGGTGCACATCGATTTCGGCGGTGACACCGTGCTTGCGCAGGGCATCACAGACCAGCGGCCCAATGGTCAGATTGGGGACATAATGGTTGTCCATGACGTCGAAGTGAACGATGTCGGCTCCGGCTTTCAATACGTTATCGACTTCCTCGCCCAGACGCGCAAAATCGGCTGACAGGATGGAAGGGGCAATCTTGAAATCTGCCATTTTTTTCGCCTCACACTTTAAATTGATTGATGAATCCAACAGGTCCAATTACCCGGATTTTCTGACAAGACTACGGGGCCGGACAAAATGAAGCGCAGACTTTACCTGATCGGCAGGATTATTTCGACTTTTGTGCGCCCTGAAGCCCACGTATACTTTACAAAACGGCCCGGCCCGACAACCAGGGGAACCATGCCATGCCCGCACAAAAACCACCGAAGATACTGATTATATTGGCTTTTATTCTGTTTTCGCTGCCCGCCTTCGGCTCTGACGAGGCCAAGGAAAAACGCTGGGCCGAACAGATTGTCGACAGCCTGCTGGTGGGTGAGGCCGTCTGGCTGCCCGTGGACAAGCGCCAGTTCCTCGCCATCCATGCCGAAAGCACCGCCGCCAAGACCCAGGGCGCCGCCATCATCCTGCACGGCATCGGCGCCCACCCCGACTGGCCCGAAGTCATCAACCCCCTGCGCAGCGAACTGCCCGAATACGGCTGGGCCACACTCTCCCTGCAGATGCCCATCCTCCCCAACGACGCCAGGGCCGCCGACTACGTGCCCCTGCTGGATGAAGTTTCACCGCGCATCGACGCCGCCATCGCCTACCTCAACAAGCAGGGCATTCGCAACATCGTCCTCATCGCCCACAGCTTGGGCACCGCCATGGCCAGCTACTACCTGGCCAGCAACCCCGACAGCCCCATCCGCGCCTACGTGGGGATCAGCATGATCGAGGACACCGACGACACCGCCCTGAGCAACGTCGCCTACCTGACCAGACTGAAACTGCCGGTACTGGACATCTACGGCTACCGTGACCTGGATTCGGTGACAAAAAATGCCAAGGCCCGCCGCCAGGCCGCTGCCATGGCAAAGAACAAACGATACCGGCAGGTCGTGATCGAAGACGCCGATCACTTCTACACAGGCAAGGAAGGCAAGCTCATCAAACGCATCCGGGGCTGGTTGAGAAAGAATGCTGCAGGGATGGAAATCGGCACAGGGAGATGAAATTAAAGATACAAGGGAATGAGTGGCTTCGCCACGGCTCGATGGACTTTTATCTTGAACCTTGCATCTGCCTTTAACCCGTCATGCCCGCAAAGGCTGGTATCCAGGGAGGGGATGGCATGACTACATGGATGTTCGGTGCCACACAGGCCAGAGCAAAGCACATTGACCGATCTGCCCGTCCAGGGTATCGCTGCAAACGAACACCCCCCCCAATGCCTCGCTCCACCCCTGCCTGGATTCCAGCCTGCGCCGGAATGACGATGGTGTCGTGTTTTTACTTGTATCTTGAACCTTGCATCTTCCCCCTTCGTCCCAGCCTTTCACCCTTGTTACCCGGAGCCCGATATCCGATACTCTCCCCTTCGCAAACCGAGATCCACAGCCACTTGAACGACAGCCCAAGGTATACGCCCATGACCAACTCCATCCTCATCGTCCTGCACCTGCTCTCCGCCGTGATCTGGGTCGGCGGCATGCTGTTTGCCCATCGCTTCCTGCGGCCGGTGGCCGCCAGCCAGCTGGAGCCGCCCCAGCGCCTGCCCCTGTGGAACGGCGTGTTTGCCGGTTTCTTTCCCTTCGTCTGGGCCATCATCCTCATCCTGCCCCTCACCGGCTATGCCATGATGTTCGGGATCTGGGGGGGCTTTGCCAATGCACCTCTGTATGTGCACGTCATGAACGGCCTGGGCACAGTGATGATCATCATCTTCCTGCATGTCTACTTCTCGCCCTACCAGAAGCTGAGAAACGCCGTCTCCACCCAGGACTGGCCCGCCGGCGGCCAGGCCCTCAACCGCATCCGCGCCATGGTCGGCTGGAACACCATCCTGGGGCTGATCGTCATTGCCATTGCCAGTGGGGGACGGTATCTGGGCTGAAATCTCCTGACAGGCCGTTGAAAAAAATCCTTTTATGTCCGGCCAGCAAACATTGACATGCCCTTGAGCCGCATCATTTTGTGATCCGCATCACAAAATGATACCGGCCTCGAAATCACCAGGCTTTTATACTTTCCCCAGCTCGGCCCTCCCCCCACCGCCCTGCAAACGAAACGAATCAACACAAGCTGGGTATCAGATGTGTTAGCAAAAGGACTTGATCATGATTTACCTGCCACAAAGCATCATCATCAAGACCAGACTCACCGCCCGGCACAGGCGGAACACCGGAAAACAAACCGGGGTTTGCAACCCAAAGAAAAACAGGGACACAAGGAACTGACATGAACATACACCAAATGAGCAAACAGGCAGGCTTCAAGTACGGTGTGAAAACTGCCGCCGGCTATGTCTTTCTGAGCCAGCACACCAAGGGCCAGTGTGGCCGGAAAATCTACATCAACGGCGAGCGGCCCTGAAGTTCAAGATCCTGGTCAACGAGTCCAGACAGGACTACATGATCCACCAGCTCAGCCAGGTGCGCGCCCTGGCCGGAATGGGCAGCGCCTATACCAACGTCCACGACCCCAGGGTGCACAAGACCAGGTGCGGCGACATGGACGTGACCTACATCATCCACCAGAACCCGGTGGGGGACATCTCGCCCAGGGTCTACATCACCGACATCGACGTTGGCCTGTTTGGCACAGGGAACCGGCCAGGTTGCTATCCTGTAGACCGAAAGGGAAATCGTTGGGACGGAGATGATAAACCTGTCGAAAAAATCGAAACCCGCAACGCGGCCATCAACGGTCTGGCAGATGGCCTCGAACGCGCAGGTCGAATAATGCCCCCCATGGTCGAGCGGGCCTATGGCCAGTTGGGCGCCAACCGGGAGACGCTGCACAACGAGGGCTTCACCCTGCTCTACAACCCCCAGGCCATCATGATCGACGGCAAACAATGGAAAACCCCGGAGCAAAAACGCACCAACAGCAAGACGGTGGCGCAAAAGCTGGCCCGGCAACTGAAGACGGCGCAAAAAACCGGCCACGACGTACAATGGACCATCCACGGCAATGGCAGACTGGTGCTGCAAAAGGCCCTGGAGCTAATGCCCGGCCAGACTCTGGACAGGCACACCCTCATGTTCATGGCCCCGGAAGGCCGGCTCGACCAAATCCTGCCCCTGGCCCGACGGGCCAAGATGAAACTCCACGACGAGGTCATGCTCTATTCCGACCACGAAACCAGCCTCAGCAAGTTCAACAACACCGTCGGCCATGCCCGGCAGGTCGGCGCCGAGATTGCCGCCTTTGGCGGGGAGTACAGCCGCAAGGGCATGGCCATTGCCAGCCATGGCCGCAACGCCTTGCACAGCACCCTACTCTCTTCCGCCTTCCTGGGCCTGTCGCTGGGCGCCGGCCTGACCAAGACCGCCGTTTCCTTCGCCATTCCGGCCATATTGCCGGAGCAGCGCCACCAGCTGCGCAACCGCCTGGCCTCCCTGCTGCGGCTCAATGACGACAGACTCACCCCCACCAGAGCCCCCACCTGCCGGGCGCCGAATTCAACCAGAAAGTGCTGGGCAAAACCGGCGGCATGGGCCGCGCCTATGGCCTCACCTTCAAGTCTCTGCTCAAGCAGATCCGAGGCTGAGATGTCTTTCCTCAAATTGTTCAAGTCCGACCCCATGAACCTCATCGGCCCCGAGCTGGCCGGGGCCCCCACCAAGCGCCTGGACCTGTCCGGCTCGGTACTGAGTTTCCTCCATCCCCCCACCACCGCCTCCGTGCACTCGGTGCTGGCCGACCAGGCCTTCGACATCTACAGGGGCCCCGAAACCGAAATCAAGCAACCCTTCATGTCGGCGGTCCTGATCTTCACGGGGGGCTGGACTTCGAGGACTGGTATTTCGGCGGTATCAACTATGGTGGCTTGATTCTGGATATCCCCCTGCTCTACCTGCCGGGCATCAGCACCCCTGAGGACTCCCTGCTGATCAGGCACAATTTCGAGCAATACGTCTTCCATTCCAACGAGACCTTCTATGGAACCAGGAACAAGAAAAAAGAAAGAAATCGCGGTACATACTACAGCGACAGCGAGTTCCAGAAGACCCTGTGGAAGTACCCCCAACGCCCCGAAGACCTGCAGTGGGTCAGGTTCCATGGCCGGGACTGGGCCCGCTACGAAAGCTATACGGACGGCTACCACGGCATCGATTTCTATAGCGCCAAACACAACCTGCGTACCGCCAGCTACACGCTGATGGACGACATCATGGCCACCATGAAAATTACCCTGTCCGACGAGGCCAGAAAACACTACTAGGAAGCCGGGGTGCCGGAACCGGACTAGCCGCCTTGTTGCGCAATCCATGCGCCAATCCTTTACATTCGGGACAGCTGCCTGGTGTAACCGGCCACCCGACGCAGTATAACGGGCAACGCTCGGTACAGTCCTGGCCGGTCCGTGTTGACGACATTGTCTGGCATGGCCACACCACGTAATAATAATACGGAGCGGTTGGGGTGACTGTTCCAGGCAGGCCGGGGTGATCTTGATCCCGCGCAGTTTTCCGCGCATGGCTCATGGACTTTCCGGGGGCAAAACCGTATTCTTTTCTCTTGGGCAGGCTGTAGAAAAAGTCCCTTCCTAGGTTTTTTCTACAGCCTGTCAGCATTGTCCATCAATAGAGGCGTGATACCCCAGGATATCCGCACAGGAGCCACTTTATGAAAAAAGCCCTGCTTGTTCTGACCCTTGCGGGTTTGTTTCCCTTTTCGGCGTCTCACGCCGAGGTTTCCAAATCCATTACCGTGTACAAGAATCCCCAGTGCGGTTGCTGCATCAAGTGGATTCGCTACCTGGAGGACAAGGGTTACAAGGTGGAAGCCATCAATACCCGTGACATCTATGCGGTCAAGAAGAAGTTGGGTGTGCCGGAGAAGCTGGCATCCTGCCATACGGCGGTGATCGACGGGTATGTGGTGGAAGGCCATGCCAAGGTGCGCGACATCAGGAAACTCCTGGTCACCCGCCCCGACGTGAAGGGTATTGCCGTTCCGGGCATGCCCATCGGCACGCCCGGCATGGAAAAGGGCAGTTCAAGGGAGGCCTATGATGTGCTGACCTTCGACAAGGACGGCAAGGCCGAGGTGTTTCAGGAGTACCGATGAAGCTGCAACCCAGGGACGCCGCCAGCCTGCCGGAGGGCCCGCCGGAATTTGCGAGGCAGGCCTTTTCCGACAAGGGCATTCTGTATCGCATCGATGCGGCCGGCACCATGCTGGACTTTCGCATTCCGCCGCTGACCCTGGACAGCAGCGAGTTCTTCATGGAAGGGCCACGGGATTACCGCCCGTTCATCAACAGCCATTCCCGTTCCGACTTTCGCTTCGACACTCCGAAAAACCGGGGAACCTGTGAGTTCTACACCACGGGCTGGTACCTGTATCGCAAAAAGTGGTGGAACCGGCAGATCCTGGGCATCGTCAAGTTCATCGCCTCGCTGGAAACCCCGGCCCGCGATGAGTACAACTAGGCGGACAACCTGCTGGACGAGGACTGCCTGAAAACCTGGCTGCCCCGCTACTACCGGGATCGCCTGGCCCTGCGTGGCCGCACCGTTTTTACCGAGCACGATGACGGCCTACTGGAGATCAACATCTTCGATGAAGGCGAGGTAGGCCATGCCCGTCGACGAGGTGCCACTGCGAAAAATGCCCGAAGCCGTGGCCGGCATGCCCTGTTATTACATCTATCTCAACCCCAACGCCATCGAGTTCAACCTGGCCGTGGGCCGGCGCGATGTGCTGCAGATCCGATTTCAGTTGCGACAGTTGACCGACAATGCTGGCATCCAGGCCCAACTGAAAAAACAGGTTCTGGATTTTGCCTCCCGTTTCATGAAAACCGTCCATGTGGAACTGTCAGAAGCAGAGCAAAAATTCCTCGCCCCGCAAGCCGCCCTGGAATCATAATAAAACATTTTGGCTCGACAGAACCCCATGCCGAAGCGGACACGGGATTACACTTGCCGCCTCTCAGCTGGAGGCGTGTTCGAGATCGGTAATGGGTTTTTCCGTGAACAGGTAGTCTTTCAGCTCCTTGTCGAAGCGGGGATCCTGGCGGCGGATCCATTCCAGGATCATCGAGGCGTGTTCCTTTTCTTCATCACGGTTGTGGGCCAGTATGGCCTTGAGTTCATCATCCTGGCAGGCATCGACACGCTGGTTGTACCAGTCGACGGCCTCCAGCTCTTCCATCAGGGAGACGATGGCGCGGTGCATGTCGCGGGTTTCACTGGAAAGTTCTTCTATGGGTTCATGGTAACCTACACTGGACATTTTTTTCTCCTTGTTCTTTCGAAAGACGGGTTGACCGACTGTTGTAAAAAAACCGGTTTTCAACAGTCTGTTTTCCATGCAGGGAAACATGGCCAGTTATTGAAAATGTGAGAAACAGGAAACTGCCTTTTCTGTTTACGGTGTTGTAACCCCCAGGGAAAGACTTTTCCAACATCTCGTCAGTATAAACATCTTGTCTACCCAATTGTTGCATAAATTTTTGGATGCAGGGGCTTTGGGGACAGTATTTTCAGGGTCGAGCGCAGATTTTTCCAATCGCAGCATGGCCCACCGAAATGTGAGGATTGAAAAAAAACGAGCACGGCGCTGAAAATACTGGCATGGAAGGCGCTACGCTATCCTGCGCCGAAAATTCATGCAACGATTGGGTACAGTCTTCCCTGATTGCCCCCCTCACCCCAGCCCTCTCCCGGAGGGAGAGGGCGTTGGCACGGTGGCCACCCTCAAATTCTTCTGAAGAGCCCCAAAATTTATGTAATGATCGGGGCTACCTTCACAGATATTCATCTGCTGTACGTGGGATTTTGCCTTGGTAACACCGGTTTGTCAGCTATCCGAATCGTCGGTCAGTTTCACTACCCGTTGGGTGATGAACATGATCAGCAGCACGGCGGCACCGAACACATAGAGCCCGGCGTGGATTTCGATGCTGGCGATGGCGCCGAGCTTGACGGTGACGATGAGGATGGCGACCACCAGCACATCAAGCATGGACCAGCGGCCGTATTCATGCATCAGGTGCAGATATCTTTTCACCTGTTGAGGGCTTTCTGCCTGATTGCCCACCAGCCGGAACAGGACGGCGATTTTCAGGACAGGCAGCACGATGCTGAACAGGGCGATGATGACGAACAGGCCGTAGCGGCCCGTCTTGAACAGTTCCACGATGCCCGAGAGGACGGAAAAGGAATCCTCGAAGAACACGAAGCGAGTCAGGGTGAGCATGGGACTGACCAGGCCGATGGCCAGCAGGATGCTGGCCAGCACCAGCAGCCACCAGAGGAGCTCGGCCTGCCTGTGTGGCAAAATGGGGGCTTCAGACATGCGTCAGGAAGCCCGAGGGGAATATCAGCGGATCACTTGCTGCCACGGGCCTTCTTGATGGTGTCGTAGGCGGCCTTGATTTCCTGGGTCTTGGCGGTAGCCATCTTGATCATTTCCTCGGGCATGCCGCGTGCCACCAGCTTGTCGGGGTGGTGCTGATTCATCTGCCGCCGGTAGGCCTTTTTCACCTCGGCATCACTGGCTGTTTCATCGACCCCCAGCACTTCATAGGCATCCTTGAGCATGTCACGAGAGGGTGCAGCCTGTTCGGCACCACCGGCATACCCCTGCTCGTGGAAGGAACGCTGGGCACGCACCCGTGCATCCATCTGGGCAAAATGCTGGGGGGCGAAACCCAGCCGTTCACTGATGCGTCGCAGCACCTGCTCTTCACTGGTTTCCATCCTGCCGTCGGCATAGGCCGCATGGATCAGGACCTCCATGAACATCTGGTGCAGGGCGAGCTGGCGGGGACTGGCCAGACGGAAGGTATCCACCGCTGTATCCAGATCGAAGTCGGGCTGCTTGCCCTGGTTGAACAGTTCGATGGCCTCGCGGGTGTGGTCCTCATCCAGTGACATCTGCTGCATGATGCCCCGAGCCATGGCGATTTCATCCGGACTGACCCGCCCATCGGCCTTGGCCACATGTCCCATGATGGAAAACAGCGCAACAAAAAAAGCCCGCTGGGTCTCACCCTGCTTGCTGCCATTGAGCACGGCCCCCAGCAGGGCCACGTTTCGCATGCCACGATCGAACAGGTGGCCGATCATCACGCCAAACAGCGCGCCGATGAAGTCACCGATCATGAAACCAAAAAAACCGCCTAATAATTTGCCCCAGATGAACATGTCTATTGCCGGGCGGCTTGTCAGAAAGCCTGCCCTTTTTCCTCTTGTTGGAATGATTTGAGGAATCCCTGATTTATTCAGAGATTCTGCAGCACAGAGACGTGCCGCCAAAATCAATCACCCCAGGTGATTGACTTTGTGAGGAAACCGGAAATCGCATTTTCGGTTTCCGTTCACCAATATAATTCATGGATGAATTGTTCGCTGTTTCCTTGAAAAATTTTTGCAGCCTGCGGTGCAATACGTTTTGCTTGACAGCCCGTCGAGACACCCTGCCTCCCGGATGACGAGGCGCTGGTTCTTGTCACTCGGCCCTCGTCACTTTTTGGCGAGCCAGAACCACCAGATGATAAAGCCGATCACGACAAGCCCGGCAATATTGACCCACATGTCAGTTCTCCTTCCCGGCGGGTTTGTAGAGACGAAGTCGATTGGCATTGCTAACAACAGTGACCGAAGACAGGGCCATGGCGGCACCGGCGATGATCGGGTTGAGCAGGATGCCAAAAAACGGGTACAGCACACCGGCGGCGACGGGGATGCCGAGTACATTATATATGAAGGCGCCGAACAGGTTCTGCTTGATGTTGCGCACCGTGGCACGAGACAGGTCGATGGCATCGGCCACCCCGTGCAGGGAGCCACGCATCAGGGTGATATCGGCGCTTTCGATGGCGACATCGGTGCCGCTGCCGATGGCCAGGCCCACGTCGGCACGGGCCAGGGCCGGGGCGTCGTTGATACCATCCCCCACCATGGCGACGATGTGACCCCTGGCCTGCAGGTCGGCCACGACCTGATCCTTGTCCTGGGGATGCACCTCGGCGATGACCGTGTCGATACCGACGGTGTGGGCCACGGCCTCGGCAGTACGACGATTGTCACCGGTGAGCAGCACCACTTTCAGGCCCAGCCGGTGCAGGCGGGCAATGGAGGCGGCCGAGTCGGGCTTGATGGGATCGGCCACGGCGATGATACCGAGCAGCTGGCCGTCACGGGCCAAGTACATGGGCGTCCTGGCACTGGCGGCCAGCTCGTCGGCCACCGCTTCGAGGCTGTCGAAGGCGATGCCTTCCGCCTCCATGAGCGCGGCATTACCGAACAGCAGGCGCGAGCCATCGAGGCTGGCCACCACCCCCTTGCCCGACAGCGCTTCGAACTGTTCGACCTTGTCCAGTTGCAGGCCCTTTTCCTGTGCCGCTGAAACGATGGACTCGGCCAGGGGATGTTCGGAAGACTGCTCGAGGGAGGCGGCCAGTTGCAGAAGTGAATCTTCACTTTCCTCCCCGGCTACGCGAATGTCGGTGACCGTGGGCTTGCCGGCGGTGACGGTGCCGGTCTTGTCCAGTACCACGTGAGTCAGGCGTCCCACCTGCTGCAGGGCATCACCATTGCGGATCAGAATGCCCATTTCCGCCGCTCGACCCACGCCCACCATGATGGCGATGGGTGTGGCAAGCCCCAAGGCACAGGGGCAGGCGATAATCAGCACGGTCATGGTGGTGACCACCGCATAGCTGATCCCCAGTTGCGGCGCGAAGTTGTACCAGGCCAGGAAAGTAAGCACGGCGACGATGAGCACCACTGGCACGAACACCCCGGCCACCTTGTCCACTAGCCGGGCAATGGCCGGCTTGCTGGACTGGGCCTTGCGCACCATCTCGATGATCTGCGCCAGCACCGTGTCGCGGCCGATACGTTTGGACTGGTAGAGAAAGGTGCCACTAGTGTTGATGGTGCCGGCCACGACTTCGTCACCGGGCTGCTTGGGCACGGGCAGGGGTTCGCCAGTGAGCATGGATTCGTCGACGCTGGAATGGCCCTCGATGACCACCCCGTCCACGGCGATGCGTTCACCGGGGCGAATGCGCAGGGTCTAGTCCAGACCGACGGTATCGATGGGGACATCCTGCTCCACCCCGTCACGTACCACGCGGGCGGTCTTGGGCTGCAGGCCGATGAGCCGCTTGATGGCCTCCGAGGTCTTGCCACGGGCACGCATCTCCATGGCCGAGCCGAAGTTGATCAGGGCGATGATGATGGCGGCGGCTTCGAAGTAGGCATGCTGGGCCAGGGTGGGCACCAGATCCGGCCACAGCACCACGGCCATGGAGAAGATCCAGGCCGAGCCGGTGCCAGCGGCGATGAGGGTGTCCATGTTGGCGTTGTGCACCTTGAAGGCATTCCAGGCACCGGAAAAGAAATGCCCGCCCGAATAGGCCAGCACCGCCAGGGTCAGCACACCCACGCCCAGCCAGAAAGCCTGGCCGTCCCTGACGGTGGGCAGCCAGTCCAGCATGCTGGCAGCGAACAGGGGAAAGCCGATGATGGCCGCAAACAGGGACTGGCGAATGAGCTTTTTATAGTGAGCCTGCTCCGCCGCTTCGCGGTCCGCCTCGTCGTCCACACCACGCAGTTCGGCGGCATCGTAACCGGCATCCTTGACCGCCTTGATCAGTGCCGACAGGGGCGCATCCCCCTCAACCACGGCGATGTGCTCGGCAAAGTTCACCGAGGCCGACTCGACACCCGCAACGGACTTGAGAGCATTTTCCACACTGGCCACACAGCCGGCGCAACTGAGGCCTGCCACCGACAATCGGTAACTGTTCGACATAAATTCTCCTGTTTCCCCGCCCTCTTGACGAAGAGTAACCTTGATAAAATTAATGTATCTTGTTGATTTTTCGTGTGATTTCGATCACACTGAAAAATGTGAACTGGTTCACATATTCTCGACTATCAATAAACCGGCAACGTAATATACTCATACATAGGTCATATGACCCTCTGGCAAGAGGTCCGGGCTCAGGTGACATGTCGCGTGTAAACACGCAAATGCGAACACAGAGAGTGAACTCATGTTGATGACACCACAAAACCTCATATCAGACAACCTGGAACTTGTCGCATTGCCCGCCATCGTCACCCGGCTGAATGAAATGGTAGACGATCCCGAATGCACGGCGGCCGATATCGGGGAAGTCATCAGTCAGGACGTGGCGCTCAGTGCCCGCCTGCTGAAAATCGTCAACAGCCCGTTCTACAACTTTCCCTCGCAAATCGATACCATTTCCATGGCCATCACCATTGTCGGCACCCGACAACTGCGGGATCTGGTGCTGGCCACCATGGTCACCAATCAGTTTCGCCGCATTCCGCAAAACCTGGTGGACATCGACGTATTCTGGCACCACAACCTGGCCTGTGGCACGGCCGCCCGCGTCATCGCCGATGAACTGGGTGTTGGCAATACCGAACGCTTTTTTGTCGCAGGCATGCTGCACGACATCGGCAAGCTGGTAATGTACCTGGTACAACCCGAACTGTCCCGTCATGTGCGAGAACTCAGCGAACAACCCGACGCCGATCTTGCCAATCTGGAAAATTCTGCGTTTGGCTTCAATCATGCTGAACTCGGTGGGGAACTGCTGCGTTCCTGGAAACTGCCCGAAAGCCTCGTCGAACCGGTGGAATACCATCATAACCCCATGGGTGCCCGCCATTTTCAGATTGAAGCTGCGGCCGTGCACCTGGGCAACGCCATCGCCAATACCATTGAGCCCTTCATATCCCGCGAGGATGACCTGCCCATTATCGCTGAAATCTGGGGGGTGCTTGGCCTTTCCCCCTCGATACTCGATGAACTCATCAGCACCAGCCGGGAGCAGCTCGACAGCGTGCTGCAGCTCCTCTACTACAGTGAAGCGGCCTGACACCCCGGCCCCTGGCGGGCCGGCATGTTATTATCTGCCTCCCTTTATCGTGGTACTGGCATTTGGAACTCAGTCTCTTTGGTGTCTTCGTCGTCGGCCTTTTCAGCACCCTGCACTGTGTGGGCATGTGTGGTGGCATTGTTGGCGCACTGACCTACAGCCTGCCACAACCCATCCGGGATTCACGCTGGCGCCTGTCCCCCTATATCCTCGCCTACAACCTGGGCCGGATCAGCAGCTACACCCTGGCCGGCGCCCTCATCGGTGGCTTCAGCCAGACATTTTTCGACAAGCTATTCCCTGATCTGGGTCATTTGCTGCTACAGGGCCTGGCTTTTATCATGATGGTCAGCATCGGTCTGTACCTTGCGGGCTGGTTTCCCGATTTTGCCCGTATCGAGCATCTTGGCAGCCCGGTCTGGAAACGGCTGGAACCGCTGGGAAAGAAACTGCTGCCGGTCAGGACACTCTGGCAGGCCTATGCGTTTGGTCTGGTGTGGGGCTGGTTACCCTGCGGCTTGGTGTACTCGGTGCTCATCTGGTCGGCCTCGACGGGGAGTGCCTCCGACAGCGCCCTGTTCATGCTGGCCTTTGGCCTGGGCACCCTACCCACCCTGCTGGGAGCCGGAATCGTCAGTGGCTGGTTCATGGGCCTGGGCCGACAGCCTGCCTTCCGCAAGCTGGTTGGCCTGACGATCATCGTGCTGGCAACCATGACCCTGGGCTACAACCTGCAACAGACAGGAAAACCACACACACATTTAAAACCGGTTACAAGCGATGAAACACGGTAAATCAATCATGATAGGTCAATCCCCTGCTTACCAGGCCACCTTGCGTGCCGCCAGCATCACTGCCGCCACCGATGTCACCACCCTGATCCTCGGTGACAGTGGCACCGGCAAGGAGCTGCTGGCCCATTACGTTCATCAGCAAAGCCGACGGGCGAGCAAGCCTTTCGTTACCATCAACTGCGCCGCCCTGCCCGAAGAACTGGCAGAGTCGGAACTTTTCGGCCACCGCAAGGGCGCCTTTACCGGCGCCAGTCAGGATCAGACAGGCCGCATTATCAGTGCCGACGGAGGCAGCCTGTTTCTCGATGAAGTGGGAGAACTGCCCATGGGCACCCAGGCCAAGCTGCTGCGCTTTCTTGAAAGCGGCGAGTGCCAGCCCGTAGGCCAGCCACGTACCTGTCAGGTCGATGTGCGCATCATTGCCGCCACCAACCGTGACCTGCAACAGGCGGTACTGGAAGGCACTTTCCGTAACGATCTGTTTTATCGTCTCAACGTGGTGCCGCTGCAACTCCCCGCACTGACTGAACGCCGTGACGACATCGAGTTGCTGCTCAGGGAACTGACCCGACGCCTGGCCCAGGAACATGATCTCCCCGCCCCCCGGTACAGCAAGGCGGCCATCCGGGTGCTGCAGGACCATGCCTGGCCCGGCAACGTGCGAGAACTTCGCAACCTGGCCGAACGCATGCTGATCCTGTTCTCTGGCCAGACCATCCAGGTGGAAAACCTGCCCTTCGAATTTCGCCATCGCAGCAATGCGCCGAGCACCACGGAACAGGCCTTCGCCCTGCCCAAAAACGGCATCGAGCTGGAGAAACTGGAAGTCAGTATGATCCGCCAGGCTCTGAACATGGCAGCCGGCAACCAGAGCAAGGCCGCACGCCTGCTCGGCCTGACCCGCAGCACCCTCCTTTATCGACTGAAGAAATACGCCCTGGGTTAGACCAGGGCACCGGGCCGGGACAAGCGCCACAGCACAGGCTTGCGCCTGTGGCGAGTGACGAGTTACAAGTGCCGAGTAAAACCCGGCTCCGTCGTCACTCCAGCGGGGTTCCCTGCCGGTTTTGAGGGCGTTCGATGCGCTTCGCTTTGCTCAGCGGCATCCTACGGCCGGGGTTATATTCATGTAGGATATGCCGACGCAAGGAGGCGCATCGGTCGCGTGACTCCCTCCGGTTTCGGAGACTTGCCACCGCCCTCTGGATTGCGGCTCGGGGGCCGCCATGACGGGATACCCTAATCCTCGTCACTCGAAACTCGGCCCTCGTAACTCATCCAGCGCAGGGTGGTGCGCCACGGTGCAATGCGCTGTGCTTATTTGTTTGCACCCGACATCTTGCACCCTGCCGCGGTTCAGCTCAGGCTGTCGCGCACGCGCTCCAGGCGGGCCTTGGCATCGGTTGCCACGGTTGCCACTTCGGGATGATCCGACAGGCCAACGACAACACAGGGATCCATGAAGGCGGCCGTGATGCTGCCGTCTTCTTCCTCACGCACCACCACGTTGCAGGGCAGTAACAGGCCCACGTCCGGGTCGGCTTCCAGCGCTGCATTGGCCAGTTTGGGGTTGCAGGCGCCAAGGATCTTGTAGGGACGCTTGTCCAGGTCCAGTTTCTTCTTCAACACGGCCTTGACATCGATTTCAGTCAGCACGCCGAAACCTTCCTCCATCAGTGCCTTGGTGACCTTTTCCACGGCTTCGTCGAAACTTCCTGATACTTTTGTACTGAATCCATACATGATTGCACCTCGATGTAAGTAAGAATGATGATCGTTGCAGGAGCCGCTGGCTCCCGAAAGAAAAACGAGGCTTATTCTAGCATTTCGAGGGACGAGGAACGAGCGGCGCGGGAACCACCACGCACACCCGAGTCTGAGGTGGACAGGTGCCACAAGGTGCCATGTGCTGTGCTTGTTGCACAAGACAGGAAAAAGATAAAAGATTCAAGTAGACAGTCCCTGGCAGGCTGTTGAAAAACAGCGTTTTTACCCAGCCTGTGTGCGGTGCAGGGACACACTGCCATTTTCAATGTTTGCAAGTCATTGAAAATGTGAGAGCACGGGAAACCGCGTTTTCCGTGCCCGGGTTGAAAAAGTCCAGGGAGGGACTTTTTCAGCATCCTGCCAGGGCTCCAAACGTTATTCCTGTGCAGGCCGAAATCAAGGCAGGTCCGGGATGGGGTTTATTTCATCTTTCTACTTTTCTCCACCCTTTATCTGCGCTTGTCCCAGAACTGTCGGGCCAGGGCATCCATGTTCTGCGCCAGGTGCTGCATGGTCTGACTGACCGTTTCGCTGGTCTGCACACCGTCGACGACGATTTCGGAGACCTGCTGGATGTTGATGATGTTCTGGTTGACTTCCTTGGCCACCATGGTCTGCTCGTTGACGGCGGTGGCGATCTGGCTGCTCATCTCGTTGATGCTGGCGACGGCCTGGTTGATGGCATTGAGGGAGTCTACCGCCTGACGGGCATTGTCGACACTGTTGTCGGCCTGGGTACGGCTCTTTTCCATGACCTTGACCGCCTGCCGTGAACCGGACTGGAGCTGCTCGATCATGTTCTGGATTTCCAGGGTGGAATCCTGGGTGCGGTTGGCCAGGGTACGGACTTCGTCGGCCACCACCGCAAAGCCCCGCCCCTGTTCACCGGCCCGGGCCGCTTCGATGGCCGCATTGAGGGCCAGCAGGTTGGTCTGCTCGGCAATGCCGCGTATCACATTGACCACATCGGTAATGCTTTCCGTATTGCTTTCCAGCTGGCCGATGACTTCACTGGCCTGGTTGATTTCTTCCGACAGCTGGTGGATGGAGTCCATGGTGGAATTGACCACCTGCTTGCTGTTGACGGTTTCCGATTCGGCCAAGGTTGCCGACTCGGCCGTACTCTGTGCATGACGCGCCACTTCCTCAATGCTGGCCGACATCTCGGTAACCGCCGTGGCAACCTGTTCGGTTTCACTGTGCTGGTTGTTGATACTGACCTTGTTCAGCTCGATAGATGATTGCAACTGCCCCGCCTGCTCACTGAGCCCCTTGGTTGAATCGGAAATTCGACCAATCAGGCCACCGGTTTCCGCCTCCAGGTATTTGAAAGCCAGCATGATCTGTCCAACCTCATCGGTGCGGCCGGTGAACACATACTGGGAAACCGGGTTATGGACAATGGCACGGGCACGGGCAAACACCTTGCACAGGGGGTTGATGTAACGCAGTGACAACCCGATCGCCACCCCCATTCCAGCGAACAGTCCCAAAGCCGCGCCGATCAGATCGAAACGCCCCAACAGGAACGGCACCAGTAAGGCGGTCATTTGCGAAGCGGCAAAGGCCAGCAGCATTCTGTATTTGAATGGCATGGGACGACGCTTGAGCCAGGACGGCGACTTGCCCTGGTTGAGCCGCTTATACAGCTTTTCAGCCCGCACCACATCCTCGCGTTTGGGCTGGCTGCGAACCGACTGGTATTCCTTGATCTCGCCATTTTCCGCAATGGGCGTCACATAGGCATTGACCCAGTAGTGGTCGCCATTCTTGCAACGGTTCTTGACCATGCCCAGCCAAGAATCACCCGACTTGATGGTCTTCCACAGATCCTCGAATGCTGCCGGCGGCATTTCGGGGTGGCGTACCACATTGTGATTCTTGCCAATGAGCTCATCCAGGTCAAAACCGCTGATCTCGAGAAAATCCTCGTTGACATAGGTAATGGCCCCTTTGAGATTGGTAGTGGAAAGAATATTGGCCGACTCGTGATAGTCGGATTCCACATTGGTGATGGGCAGATTTTTTTTCATCGCAGCGTCTTTTCTTGGTTATGGCCCGCTCGTCAGAAGGCCTGCATTTTGAACATACTTCCCTGCTGAACATGGACAAGTGTGTTTATTGTCATATCAACATGTCCTGGCAACAACGACACCAGCATTCAATACCCGTAGTCGTGTTAAGGGACCGTTTTTTATCTACATGTCATTTTATCGGACGAAATGGTGTTTTCTTTAGATCTGCAGCCAGTATCAACCCATGACAACCTGCGGTCTGACATTGCTGACACTGCCCTAGCTACCTCGACTATCCTGGCTGATATTTACCCAATAGTTGCATGAAATTTTGGGCAGGGGCTTTCAGGGTAGTATTTCCATGGTTGAGCACAGTTTTACAGCCACAGGATAGCCCACCGAAATGTAATGATTGGAAAAATCGGATCCAGTCCTGAAAAATGCTGGCATGGAAGGTCCTGCTCTAACCTGTGCCGAAAATTTATGTAACGGTCAGGTAAAGCATGTCAATCACCTCGCAAGTGGCGCCGCAGCAGATTGAGGACAAGAGGGATCAGGGTAAACAGCCCGAGCAACAGGATGGCATTGGCGATGCTGCCCATCTCGCCGTTGCTCACTTCACTGCCAAGATGGGCCAGCAGGAAACTGATGGGAATGATGCCGGCCAGGGTGGCCAGCAAAAAGCGGCCATAGCCCAGACAGGTCAGACCCGCGGCATAACTGATCACATCGAAGGAAATGAAAGGGGCCAGGCGGCTGGCAAAGACGATGGCCATCAGGGTATTTTGCGAGCCCACCAGTTTTACCGGCAGGTGTTGCATCAGCTTGTGATTGACATAGTCCTGGCCCAGCCGGCGGGCAATGGTAAATGCCAGCATCGCCCCGGTCACCGAACCCAGCACCACATAGACAGTACCAGGACCGTGCCCGTACAGGGCCCCGGAAACCAGGGCAATCGGCGCACTGGGGATCGGGCTGATAACAATCGCCAGCGCCAGCAGGATGATGATGGCCAGCGGGCCGAACAGACCCAGCTGTTCGACGAAAGCCTGCAGCTTCACCTGATCCTGCAGACCAGCCAGCCAGCCGGCCCGCTCGGCAAGCAGGAAGAGAACCACCGTCAGCAGCAAAAAGCCGAGCAACAACAGCAAGCGCAGGCCGGCCCGGGTTTTTGGGGCTTGTGGCTCGGGCAGATTCATGTACGAAAAACCATGGCCGGTTCCAGTCCGGCAATCAGGCGTACCGGTACCAAGGTCATGGGGTTGGCCTGTTCGACACCCGCGATGGCCTAGATCTGCGCCCGGCTCATCTGCGGCAACACCGAGCGGCTGGCAACGAAATTGCGCACCCCTGCCTGGGTAACGATCAACTGGCCACCCCGGTTGGTGACCACATTGTGCAACTGGGCAAACAGGCCCTGCTGAAAGTCCTCCAGCACCAGGATCAGGGCCAGACTCGCGGCTATCGCCAGGCAGACGAAAAGCATACGTCCCCCTTCAAAACGTATCTGTCGCAAGGCCATGACAAACATGCGTGTCCTCCTTCAGTGCCGCCAGGTAAAATGCTCGTAGACACCCGACCAGTACATGCCAAAACCAATCGCAAACAGCAGCTCTTCCAGAGGCATGAAACCGAGAGTGATGCCGGACAGGGCCTGCAGGTTCCAGACCCGGTCGATATAGCCGGGCGCAATGACCTCCAGGCCGACGAGAAAAACGATGTAACAACCCAATCGTTGCATAAATTTTCGGCGCAGGATGGCGATACGCCTTCCATGCCAGTATTTTCAGTGCCGTGCTCGATTTTTCCAATCCTCACATTTCGGTGGGCTATGCTGCGGATGGAAAAACCTGCGCTCGACCCTGAAAATACTGTCCCCAAAGCCCCTGCATCCAAAAATTTATGCAACTATTGGGATAACCCAGAAACAGCAGACCACCAATCCAGGTCTTGTTCTTCAGATCCGGCCGGCACAGGACATTGGCCAGTGACCCGGCAAACAGGGCAAGGATAGACGGGTAGATGGGATTCCAGTCAAAGAAGTAGAACAGCAGGAAGACGAAAAACGGCGTACTCAGTGCATTGTAATGATGACGATGCAAGAGCTTGAGTCTTTCGTCCTCACCCAGCGGGATTGGCACCTGGCGAGTCAGCAGATTGTACAGTACCGAACCGATCCCGCCGGTGCCAAAACAGAAAATCAGGCTTTCGATGTCGAAACCGGTTTTTTGCGCCAGATCGAACAGACTCGGTGGCATCCAGTATTCGGGAACGAAAATGGGCTCGGTGAGGCCGAACGGCATGGTAAACAGACTGGCCCAGAGCATGGAACGCCGATACGACGGGAAAGCCGGGTAGACCAGCAGCCAGGGTACGAGGAAGGCACTGGACCAGACGAACCAGACATAGTGATCATCGATCATGGCGTGCCATCTCCGTTTGCTTCGATGGTGGAACAATGCGCAACCCGGCGGGCTGCGCATTGCAGACAGAACCGATCAGTGAGTATGTTCACCGTGGCTATGGCCATCGTCATGATGGTCACTGGCCTTGTCTGTTTGTTCAGCGGCAGTGGCGGCCGGACTTTCGCTGCCGTGATCGTCGACCTTCTGACCTGTATCATGACCATGTTCACGGCTGGAAGTATCATGGCCACCGGCATCATGCCCGCCGGCTTCATGGCCTCCCATATCATGACTCCCACCTGCATGACTGTGGCCCGCCTCGGTAGTCCGGTCCAGCTCCTGGTACTGTTCCTTGCTGATGTCAGGCAGGGCTTTGACGAAGGCAACGATATCCCACAGCTCGGCATCACCATGAGTCACACCCCAAGCCGGCATGCCAGTCATGCGAATACCGTTCTTGATCACCCAGAACAGTTCGGCATCACTCAGCTCTGCCGCTTCAGCGGCCAGATTCGGTGGTGGTGGATTGAGTCCTTGGGCAATGGGTGAGTCCTTGACGCCAGGAGGAGTGTGGCAAACCGCACACATTTCCCGATAGCTGCGAAAACCGTTTTTAATCATTTCCCTGTCATCCAGGTTTGGTACTTCGATACCGGCAGCCCGTTTCTCGATGGACGATTCCCGTGTGGCTGAAAGTATCCAGTGAGTCAGCTTTGTATGATTTTGTGTGGCAGCGACATTGAATATGCCGCCATACATGACGGTAAACAGTGCGATGGCAGTCAATACCAGAATGATGACCAGTGTTGTAAAAACAGATTTCATTGTTTCTCCCAGATTCAGATTCAAAATCAAAAAGATTTGACTGGCTGTTGAAAAGTGCCCTTTTTCAGCAGCCGGTCAAAGGTTCAAATATCAAAGGTTCGGGTTGCCGAATTCGTTATCACCCCGGGAACCTGTCGTAATGGCATTATGGCTTGAGATTCAACCCGATAATTGCATGAATTTTTGGATGCCGCAGCCTTGGGGTCGTATTTTCAGTGTCGAGTGCAGGTTTTTCCAGCCACAGTATAGCCCACCGAAATATGAGGATTGGAGAAATTGAGCACGGCGCTGAAAATGCTGGCATGGAAGACACTACGCTATTCTGCTCCGAAATTCATGCAAGGTTGGGTCAACACTGGCCAGACATGAAAATGCAGGCCGCTTTTCTGTCCCACACCGGTGGCACCTTTCTCCAGATACAGTGCCCAGGCCCAGTCTGGTTCAAACATGCTGGTGGTGGATGACCAGTAACTGGCCTGTATCTCATTTACCGGCATTTCCTCGCTAAGGGCAGGACTGGACTGTGAGCAATCCACCAGCGCCTCCAACTAGTTGATGTTGGGCAGCCGCCAACGTCGCACCCCTGCCTGCTGATTGAGTTTATCGATGGCAGCCAGAGCCTGCATCCAGCTAACCGGCTTGCCGGTCAGATCAGCACTGCGCCGCCAGCACAGTCCTGTCAGATGGTCTTCGATATACTCATCATTCTCGACAAATCGCGGGGATGGCCAGTCCTTGCCAGTACGATACTCAGCATCCTGGCTACTGCCTGCACAGTTCATGTATTGGCCCTGTGAATCATAACAGTGGTCCTGACCAGTCTGCAGAACCGCGCCGTTGCCCTCTCCCCTGACAGGCCACACCAGGTAGGACTGATCCTTTCCGCCATAAAACATCCTTGCTCCTTCCATGTGTACATACCAGGCATGCTCCGGTGCAATGGCTGCCGTGGTCGATGTCCAGTACCAGCCAAGAAACACATCACTGAAGGGATGGTGCGCCGGCAATGCCGGCTTGCGAGTCTGAAAGTCCAGCAGGCTGCGCAGCTCCCGGCGATTGGGCAGACGCCAGTCGCTAAAACCAAGCACTTGCTGGCGATTCATCTCCCTGACAAAATCCAGTGCTTCAATCCATTGCAGCGGGAAGTCGGCAAAATTGGCCTTGCGGGTCCACATCAGTCCAGTCAGTCTGTCATCGACACATTCATCATTGACGATAAATCGTGGCTCTGGCCAGGAAATTCCAGCCTGAAACTCGGCATCCTGTCCACTTCTCTGGCATTCGATTTGCCGACCGGTTTCATCGTGGCAGGTTTTCTGTCCGGTTGCTATACAGGCTATCCGGGAAACCCTGTTACTGGTCATGGCTCACGGGCTTGTGACTATTTTTCATCTTTGATGTGATAGAATTTTTCCACCGGCAATACTGCAATAATACCGTCTTCATCCATGCCGGTATGAGCGGCATGGATGATAGTCTGGCAGATCTCTTCGGTATCACTGGCCATGGCAAAGATTTCTATCTTGCTACTGACCACCTTTTCATTCTCCGCATAGAGGTTTTTGTAATCACCAACCCCTTCTACCTGAGAAATACTCATGGCGGTGATGCCGTGTTTTCTCAGCTCTGTTTCAATTTTCTCGAGCTTCAGTAATGGCACAATTGCAGTTATTTTTCTGTAATCCATAAGGTACTCCTGAAATATTTACAAACCAGACCAACTCACTGATGCGGATCGGCCACGCACTTCTATTTTTCCAGCTCCTTACGCCGTTGTATAAACTCCTGTTCATCGATTTCCCCACGCGCATAACGCTTCTTGAGGATCTCCAGGGGGGTTTCGTCGACGGGTCGAGCTCCCCCTGTCATGTTGCTACCCTCATTTCCCGCCATTGCCTTGATAACGAAGAACAGGGCAACGATTACCAGTATCCAGAATATCCACATAACTCCACCTCCAAAACCAAACCAGCCGTCATGGGTTCCCATCATGATTTCAACACTTGTCGTTTGAATTGACTATTACAGTTTTACCTTGCGCAGGCGCAGGGCATTGGTGATCACCGATACCGAGCTGAAGCTCATCGCTGCTGCTGCAATAATGGGTGACAACAACAGGCCAAAGAAGGGATACAGTACACCGGCAGCAATGGGAACACCTGCAGAGTTATAGATGAAGGCAAAGAACAGGTTCTGTCTGATATTGCGCATGGTGGCGCGGCTCAGGCGCCGTGCCCGCACAATACCACGCAGGTCGCCCTTGATGAGGGTAACACCTGCACTTTCCATGGCCACATCGGTGCCGGTACCCATGGCGATTCCCACATGGGCCTGCGCCAGGGCCGGCGCATCGTTGATGCCGTCTCCGGCCATGGCAACGATTTTTCCCTGTGCCTGCAGCTGTTTGACGACCTCTGCTTTCTGATCGGGCATGACTTCGGCCTCGACCCGATCGATGTTCAGTTTGCTGGCCACCGCTTCGGCCGTCTTGCGGCTGTCGCCGGTGAGCATGACCACGGTTATGCCTTCAGCATGCAGATCGACAATGGCTTCGGGTGTCGAATCCTTGATGGGATCGGCCACCCCGATCAGGCCTGCGGCCCTGCCATTGATGGCAACCAGCATCACGGTATGCCCTGCGGCCCGTTGCCGCTCGGCATGCTCGGGCAGTTTGCCGCTGTCCACATGCAGGCTCTCCAGCAAGGCCAGGTTACCCAGCGCCACCTCATGACCAGCCACCCTGCCAGTGACACCCTTGCCGGTCAGTGACTGAAAGTCTTCAGCCTTTTGCAGCTCGATACCCTTGTCCTGCGCACCTTCGACAATGGCTTCGGCCAGTGGATGCTCACTGGCCCGCTCCAGGCTGGCCGCCAGGCGCAGGATGTCGTCAGATTCGAAACCACTCTCGGCCAGCACCGAAACCAGCCTTGGCTTGCCTTCAGTGAGGGTGCCCGTCTTGTCCACCACCAGCGTGTCGACCTTCTCCATCACTTCAAGGGCTTCGGCATTCTTGATCAGCACTCCGGCCATGGCTCCACGTCCGGTACCCACCATGATGGAGATGGGGGTAGCCAGCCCCAGCGCGCAGGGGCAGGCAATGATCAATACGGCCACCGCACTGACCACGCCATGGGCGAGGCGTGGCTCGGGGCCCCACAGAAACCAGCCAAAAAAGGCCAGCACCGCAATCAACACCACGGCCGGCACGAAATAGCCGGACACGGTGTCGGCCAGCTTCTGGATCGGTGCACGTGAACGCTGGGCTTCGGCCACCATCTGCACGATCTGGGACAGCAGGGTGTCACTGCCCACCCGTTCGGCTTTCATCAACATGCTACCGGTGGCATTGACCGTGGCACCAATGAGACGATCACCGGTTTTCTTGGCAACGGGGATAGGCTCACCGGTCACCATGGATTCATCCACGTTGCTTTCGCCTTCCACCACCACGCCATCAACGGGGATCTTGTCCCCCGGACGCACGCGCAGAATGTCTCCGACCTTGACCTGTTCGAGAGGGATGTCTTCTTCCGTACCATCAGCGCGGACGATACGTGCGGTATTGGGAGCCAGCCCCAGCAAGGCTTTGATGGCAGCATTGGTGTTGCTTCGGGCCCGCAGTTCCAGTACCTGTCCAAGCAGCACAAGGGTGGTAATGACCGCCGCGGCCTCAAAATAGACATCCACGGTGCCACCCTCCATCTGCATCACCGCAGGGAAGATACCCGGAAACAGTAATGCCATCATGCTGTAGATCCAGGCAGCACCAACCCCGATACCAATCAGGGTAAACATGTTCAGGTTCCAGGTAACGATGGATTGCCAGCCACGCACGAAGAAAGGCCAGCCACCCCACAACACCACCGGTGTGGCCAATGCAAACTGAATCCATTGCACGGTTTTCATCGACAGACCGGTGGGTAGCCACTGGGGCGCCAGATCGGCAACCATGGCAAGAATAAACACAGGAACGGACAACACGGTACCCACCCAGAAGCGGCGGGTCATGTCGATCAGCTCTTCATTTTTTTCTTCGGCGGCAACGGTGATGGGTTCCAGCGCCATGCCGCATTTGGGACAGTTGCCCGGTTCGTCACGAATGATCTCCGGGTGCATGGGACAGGTGTACTGGGTACGCATGGTGGCCAGCGGTTCGATCTCCGGTTCGAGTGCCATGCCACATTTGGGACAGCTGCCCGGTTTGTTCTGCCGGATCTCGGGGTGCATGGGACAGGTATAGAACGTGGTACCGATGTCACAGCTGCCATCGGAACAGTAGTCCGTCACTGTTTCCTCATGTGAGTGCTTGTGTGTCTGGGCCGTTACGGCACTGTGGATATATTTATCCGGCTCGGCCGTGAACTTGCTCTGACAACTTTCACTGCAGAAATAAAAGTCATGCCCGTCATGATGGGTGTGATACCCGGAACTGGCCGAGACCATCATGCCACAGACCGGATCTTGCAGTTGCGACTGGTGAACATACCTGTCCGGCTCGGCAACAAACTTACCATGACAACTGTCAGAGCAGAAATACCAGGTTTGCCCCTGGTAGTGTTCTTTTGCTGCAGCCTGAGAAGCTTCAACCGTCATGCCACATACGGGATCCTTTTCCCTCATGCCCACTGCCTGTTCCATGCTAATCTCCCCCTTGAGTTGTCCCTGTATATCTTTGCGACCACTTCAGCCGCACTGATATATTATGCTCGTGCTGCCAGTACTTCCTTCAATTCGGCTTCTGTCGGCTGACGACGGAATACAACTTCCTCGTTGATGATTAGGTTGGGAGAATGGCGAATACTGAATTTCTGCACCAGATCCGGATGTTCTTCGGCAAACTTGATTTCACTCTGGTAGCCCAGGTTTTCCAATTCGCGCTTCAGGTTGGCACAATGGCTGCACCCTTTTGTGGCAATGATATAGATATCCATGCTTGCTTCCTCTTTTGTAATGTTTCTGGTTTATGACAATGACGATCATCGAATGCACCATGACAGGCAATATTCAATGATAAAACACGCCCAGTTTACCCGAGTTGGGTAACAACAGGCGAGGAAAGGAGCCTAGATACGCAGGCGTTGGGTAGTCAGAAAAACTGGAGGGGAGGCTTCAGATGGCCACGGCAGTGGCTCGCCAAATTTTTGTTTTGTATAAAACAGGGGGATTTGTGGTTCAAGCACGGCAATCAGAATAAAACCTGGTGTTTCAACCTGTTTTACATCCGTCGCAAGCGCAGAGAAACCGGTTTTCTGCCATTGCGAGAACATGTCGCAATGGGTATGTCCGGACTCGTTGGCTTGTTGCTGTCCGTGTGGCTCAGGATTAACCTCGGCAACAGCATCATGCTGATGAGGGCTGGCTTCAGCGACTGCATCACAACAGGGTTGCAGCGCCGTCAACAACACGAACAACAGCCAGCTTGCCGCAAACAACGGCATGCCTCGTCTGGCCAGTTGGTTTATTGTTTTCAAGTCAGTGCCCGCTTGTTCATGACAGAGATTATGACCTCGTCAGCGTCTGATTAGTTCAGTAAAATTGATATGCAGAAAGTGGTATTTTCTTGACTGCCAGTGTTCATCACTGAGTTTATTCCGCAGTATAGACCAAAACCTGCGGCAGAAAGCGGCGAAACTGCAGACTTTCATCAATTTCCCTGCTGGTTGCGATACCAGGTGGTGTAGATTTCATCCGGCCATCTGGACTGAATCCAGTTGATGAGATCGGTCATATCCTGCTCAGTCAGCTTGTCACCCCAGGCAGGCATGCTGCCACCGAGCTTGCCAGTACCATCGCGGATGGTCATTTTCAGAACCTTGATGGAATGATGCCAGGCATGGCCCGTGCCGTTCAATGGCGGTGCAGGAAATTTGCCCTCGGCATTCTGTTTGCGCCAGTTGGGGGCCCCTTCGGCCCTGGCACCATGGCATTCGGCACAATGCTGAGCAAAAAGTCTGCCTCCACGAGTCACTGAAGCAAAATCCATGCTGCGTTTTACTTCTGCCGGAGCGGGGCGGCTGCTCGGCTCGGATTGCTGAGTGGACTGTCCCACCGGGGCAGGGACATTGTCCGCCTGTTTTCCGCAGGCGACCAGGAGCGAGACCAGGGCAAGAAGCAATACTTTGTTCATGAGTTCACCCTTACTGATATTTTTTTCAAGCAGGCGCAAATGTACCCCATCCGGCCCGGAATGAGAAATGCCAACCTGTCCGTCTGTTGCAAAAACCTGAATTCAGCTCGCCCTCTCTGTTTGCCTGGCATGGGGGGATTGTCCTAATCACTGACCGCAAGTCATTGAAAATGTGAGAAAACGGAAAAACGGTGTTTGCCGTTCCGGTACCCGAAAAACCCGGAGATGGATTTTTTCATCGTCCTGTTAACAGGCTGTTGAAAAACACCGTTATTCGACAGCCTGTGTGCGGTACAGGGAAGCACCGCTTGCCGTTCCCGGGTTGAAAAAGGCCAGGGACAGGCTTTTTCAACATCCTGTTAACTGCGCCCAGCTGCTCTGGCGGGTTTGCAACAACAGGTTCTTCGCCTCGTCGAGGACAAAGCGACGAAAGGCCTGTGCCACAGGTGACAGCCGTTTACCCTTGCGATGCACCACATACCAGTGACGCAGAATCGGAAAGGCCTGCACATCCAGTACCACCAGTCGTCTGGCCTCCAGTTCCAGTTCCAGGGTGTGAATCGAGACGATGCCCAGTCCCAGCCCTGCTTCAACGGCCTGTTTGATGGCTTCATTACTGGTCATTTGCATGCCGGTACTCAGACTGACGCTGTGTTCGGCAAAAAAACGCTCCATGGCAATAAACGTACCCGAACCCGGTTCACGCACCACGAAGGTCTCGTTTTGCAGGGTGTCCAGCGGAATACCCTTTTTTCCTGCCAGGGGATGATCCGGGGGCGCCACCACCACCAGGGGATTTTCCATGAAGTCCTCGGCCATCAGCTCCATGCCCTCCGGTGGTTTGCCCATGATCACCATGTCCTTTTCATTTTCCTGTAACTGCAACAGCAGGGTTTCCCTGTTGGTGACATCGAGGCTGAAGCTGGTACCCGGGTATCGACGGGCAAATACCGCCAGCAGGCGGGTAGAGAAATAATTGGCCGTACTGGCCACGGAGATATCCAGCCGGCCACGGTGTACGCCTTTCAGATGCTCCAGCACTTCGCTGGCTTCCTCCAGCTGTTTGGCAATGGCGCGACTGTAGTGGTACATCTCGCGTCCGGCTTCGGTAAGGTAGGTTTGCTTGCCCAGCTGTTCGAACAGGGCAATACCGGTGTTTTCCTCAAGCTGTTTGATTTGCATGGAGACGGCAGGCTGGCTGAGGTGCAGCTCCCGGGCCGCCAGGGTATAACTGAGGTGCCGGGCCACGGCCTCGAAAACCTTAAGCTGCCGAAAAGTCACGTTCATAAAGCTATACTTATAAAAGTCGACATTTTGATAATATTTGATTATGAACTTGCCTTGCGGCAAATTCAAATGGAAATCTTGTCGCGGCAAGTCAAGCTACAGGGCAGGATCATACTGCCTCATATACGGTTAGTGGCCGGTGCAAGGTGAGTATGCGCTTGCCCTGAGGCAAGCACATGCTGCCCGACATGCGACCGCGAGGCGAGAAAGCCTTTGCCCCGCTCGTGGCGGCCATCCCCACCTGATTTCAGGCCATTTTGTCTTGCAGGCGGCGCTGGCTATTGTCTGACTACTTTTCAGACAGAACGAAATAGAAACTCGTCCCTTCCCCCGGTGTGGATTCTGCCCAGATACGGCCACCGTGACGATGCACAATCCGCTGTGCCGTCGCCAGGCCAATGCCCGTCCCCTCAAATTCCTCGGCACTGTACATGCGCTGAAAGGGGTCGAACAGCTTGTCGGCATATTGCATGTCGAAACCCACACCGTTGTCACGGACAAAATAAACCGTTTCACCCTGCATCTGACACTGACCAAATTCAATCACCGGCTGGGGATTGCGGCTGCTGTATTTGCAGGCATTGCCGAGCAGATTATCCAGCAGCACAGCCACCAGTCGCACGTCACCCGATATACCCAGGCCGTCCTCTATGACAAACCGCATCTTTTGCATCCGCCCATGGTCACACAGGCGCTCAATGGATGCCCGAACCAGTTTGCTCAGATCAATGGGCGTCATTTCCATTTCGGTTCTCGAAATTCGACCCAGTTCCAGAATATCATCGATCAGTTTTGACATGTATTTGCCGGCGTTGATGATTCGACTGAGGATGGCGGACTCCTCTTCATTGAGTTTTTCCGCCGTATCTTCCTGCAAGATCTGACTGAAACTGACAATGGCGCGCAAGGGTGTGCGCAGATCATGGGCAATGGAATAACTATAGGATTCCAGCTCACGGTTACTGGCTTTGAGATCCCGGGTGCGTTCCTGAATGCGTTGTTCCAACTCCTGATTGAAGCGGAGTATCTTTTCCTCAGCCTGTTTCAGGCGGGTAATGTCTGTCAAAATGCCGCACACCGCATAAACTTTTTTATCCGCATCAAACAGTGGGAACTTGTTGGAAAGGTAGGTATGCGGGCCATCTGTATGGGGAATGACTTCTTCAATATGGATGGGTTGAGCCGACTGACTGACAAGCTGATCGTTTTTCTGCATCAGCCCTGCAACCTCCGATGGAAAAATATCGAAATCCGTCTTGTTCTTCAACTCGGCAAACTCGATTTCAAACAACTCCTCGAAATGGCGATTCACCAGCGTATAATGGCCCTGCAGGTCCTTGATATAAATGACTGCCGTTGCATTGTTGATAATCCCGTCGAGCATTTCCTGGTATCTGCGCAAAGCTTCATCCGCCTGCTTCTGTTTGCGAATTTCCCGGTTCAGCTCCTCGATTTTTCTATTCAGCAGGGTAAAGCGGGAGCCACCTTGCTTTTTCGGCAGGCAATGCAGAAAAATATCTGCCGCCGTCGTTTCTGTTGCTCTGTTGAGCAGCGCGCCCTTGCACTGGAAAATCGCAGTTGGGCCATTTTCCAGCCCAAAGCTCAGGCTACCTACTACCGGCTCCTTACTACCTGCGCAGACCGCAAGAAAGCGGCCAAGTTTTTCTTCGCTGTCGGTTACAAGCTTGTTAAGCGGCGCGCCAATAAGGACGGACGGCGCCACGACTTCGCCAATCAGCTTTCTTGCCGCCCGATTAGCCGAGACAACTTTCCCATCACTGATCAGCAACATGGCATCAGGCAACAGATTGCCGAGATTGAGAAAGTCCTCGTGTTTCATCGATCTGACTCGACCTGGAAATATTCTCGCCCTTCGACACCATCCTCTTGTGCTGTTTCCCTTAGATAAATTGTCACTCTGCAGCCCGAGTCACCTCCGGCAATGGTTTCGTTGAGAACCACTCTCGCGTAACCCAGGTTATTTGCCGTAAGACTGCCGAAAACATTGGAGGTCATCATGCACATGGAGGGTCGGCCAATCACCTTGTCGGCAAACGGGCAGCGGGTATTCTTCAGGATAATCCTGTCATCTTCACTGTCGGCAACATAAAACCCGCCCTTGATGCGGCGCTTCAGATCCACCAGTACCGATTCCACCTGCTGCCTGCTCAAACAGTCTGTTCCCAGCGCCCGTCTGTACTCGCTGTCAATCTGGCGTCCAATGGTTTGCCCGACGACACTGATGAACCCCGATGCCTCTTCCAGCCCGACCACATCCTGCAGGGTAACGGCCAGTTCACTGATCAGGGTTCGGCAAAAACCATCTCTCTCGAGGGGGATATCCAGCTGACCGATCTGTTGCTCATCCTGTTCCTTTGTCGCCATGTGCTATCTCCATATTGATGGTTTAACGATTCTGGCTCATCGCACAAGAACCTTTTCAAGCCGGTAGAAAAAAGTTGAATGTGCCGTCCTTACAAATACTAAATAACTGATCCTAATTCATGCCCACCTTATGTCCTGGCAAGCTGAAAAGCAGCACCTGGATAAGGCGAGACGCTTTTCATAAATATTCTTACAGCATCGATTAGTTTATTCATCGTTGAATAGCGATGATTTTGCGTGACGTTGTCATGAAGTTGTTTCCATAATAATTCTATATTATTAACCCAGGGATGGTAAGCAGGCTGAAACAGGATATCAAATTTTGGATGACATTTCAGAAAGCACTGTGTCATGGCGCTTTTGTGGATCACGTAATTGTCTGCAATCAGGGTGAGCTT
>JAJRYG010000071.1 GCA_024275915.1 Gammaproteobacteria bacterium | reverse complement strand
TTATTCGTCCTGCCGGTAAACAGATTCTGTCCATGAACAGCAACGAAAAGCTGGAAAACGAGCTGTTGCATTCCCTTGGTATCCTCAAGTCTCTCGCGGCCTGACTCCCAGGACCGCGAATTTATGCAACAATCGGGTTAACTTTGACATCAACTGGAGTTACATCGATTATCGTGCCAATTATCTCGACGAGAACGATGCCCCCAGCCGGCGAACGGCAAGCTGTCTGCCAGCAGGGCCAATGTAGGCCTGACCTGTAATTTTATGCCCAAAAGTTTTACTCCTTTCATTACCGGAACGGTTGGCCAATTGACGACCACAACCCTCCTTGGACATAACCGGTGCCTGGTGCCGCCTTTCGGGGTTCCTGTTGAACCTTGCCTGCTCATCTGCCTGATTCCGCTAGCATTTGTACCGCAAATCTGCTGGCACAGGTTGATGAAAATACACTAAAACATTGCATTCTTGATCCATCCATATACAATCAAGTTCTATGTTGATATATGGCAGCTGACCTGTTTTTCGTCGGGACGGGTCAGCAATATATTATAAATATCTGAACCGGGGCCTCCATGAAATCAAGAAAACGACCTGATCTGGCATACTGCATGGCTGTTGGCCTGTTTATATCTGGCCTGTTGTCCGGGATCGCCTGCGCTGAAGGCTATTCTCTCATGGGACCCAGCAAACGGACGGCGACCTGGGAGTTCAACGTGACTTCCCAGTACCTCGGTTCCAGCCTCGTCAATTTCAATGGTGGCGCCTCGGCCGAAATCGACAGCACCATAGGCTGGGGACTCGGGCTTGGTTACAATTTCACTGAATACCTGGAGCTGAACTTCGATGCCTACTGGAGTGACGCCGGTTACCGAGCCAACTATATTGACGAAAATGGTGCGCCACAGATCTCGGGGGGCACCCTGTCTTCCAACAGTGCCAATGTTGCCCTGACATACAATATTTTGCCCAGACGCTTCACGCCCTTTATTACGGGGGCGGTTGGCATGCAGTTTTTCAATACCGACATTCCCGTGGGACCACCGATTGATGGCTGCTGGTGGTATCCCTGGCTGGGTCAAGTTTGCTCATATCAGCCGACATACCGGGAAGACAATACCGCCTATGCGGCACTGGCCGGGGTTCGCTTCGAATTTGGCCGTGCCATGTACCTGAAGAGCAGCCTCGGCAAGCACTACATCGGGCTCAATAATGGCGGCACCCATTCCATGACCATTTTCCGGCTCAATTTTGGCTGGATGTTCAGGTGATCCCTGCGCAGTCGGAGCCACAGCGCCTCTGCTATAAACGGAAAATCAATCCATCGAACGGATTTTTTCCTCCAGTACCCGAGTGATGTCCATCTTCATGTTCGTGAACAATCCCAGCTGTCCCCCGTCGAACTCGGTAAAACTTGCACTGACACCTTTTGCCTGCAGGATGTTTGTCGCACTTCTTCCGCCAGAGACAGGGACAAGATTATCGTTTCTGCCATGATAGGCATGGTCCTCGGCACCGGGCCGGGATGTTTCGTCACCCAGCCAATCATACTCCAGCTGACCGGAGACGGGGAC
>JAJRYG010000070.1 GCA_024275915.1 Gammaproteobacteria bacterium | reverse complement strand
TGTTGAATCGCGCTGAAAGGCTTCTGAGACTCGTGCTGCCACTGAGTTGGGCATACACCATGACCAGAAGATGATCCCAGCTACCAAATCCCTTGCTGTATTTATCCGCCTCCGTTTCTTTTGCGGCACGCACAAAAAAACCTCTTGGTAGCCCTTTCATCAGGTCGCCAAATCGTGTATTTCTGTACATGTTGTAGATCTTGTTTTTTAAGTCGTCAAACAGGGTTTTAACCCTTCAGGTTTTTTTATTCCGGACAGCAGTGAGCCTGCGCTGGCATGACGGGGACGTCGTTCCAGTGCAGGCTGGAAACCGGGCAGGGGTCATGCGGGGTATCGGGAGCAAGGACGAGTTGCGAGTGACGAGGGGGCTGGTAACGGTGGCAACGAACGACAGGACCGGCACGACACGGTCATGAAGAGGGCAGCAACAGGAATCGGCGAGCACGTTCCGCAACACCGATCATTGCTCTATTCCCTGGCCCGGCCTATTTCCCCATCTCGAACATCTCCCGGGCGTGGGAGAGGGTCTGTTCGGTGATTTCAATGCCGCCGAGCATGCGCGCCAGTTCTTCCACCCGCTGTTCCTCTTCCAGTTCCCGGATCTGGCTGATGGTGGTGTCGGTATCGGAGACCTTGCTGACCTGCAGGTGGTGGTGGCCAAGGGCGGCGACCTGGGGCAGGTGGGTGACGCAGATCACCTGGCGATGCTGGGTGAGGTTGCGCAGCAGGTGGCCGATGATCTCGGCCACCCGGCCGCCGATGCCCACGTCCACTTCGTCGAAGATGAGGGTGGGAATGCGCGAGTTCTCGGCGGTGATCACCTGGATGGCCAGGCTGATTCGGGACAGCTCGCCCCCCGAGGCCACCTTGGCCAGGGGTCTGGGCGGCTGACCGGGGTTGGCGCTGACGACGAATTCCACCTGCTCCAGGCCGCTGGCGGCGGGTTGGGCGTCCTCGGGGCGGTTGAGCCGGACGTCAAACTGACCGCCTTCCATGCCCAGGGTCTGCATGCTTTCGGTGACCACCTTGCTCAGGGTCGCGGCGGCCTTGCGCCGGCTGCGGCTGAGTTTGTCGGCCAGCTTCCGGTAGCGGGCCAGGGCGGCATCCACGTCATTCTGCAATTCGCCGGAACGGACATCGGCCTGTTCCAGGGCCTGCAGTTCATCCTGCAGCTGGGGCAGCAGGGCGGCCAGGATCTGGGGCGCCACCTGATGCTTGCGCGACAGATCCTGGATGGTGGCCAGACGCTGGTCCAGCCATTGCAGTCGCTGGGGATCCAGTTCCAGGCCATCCAGGTAGTGGCGCAGCTCGACGCTGGCTTCCTGCACCTGGATGCGGGCACTTTCCAGCAGTTCGGCCGTGGACTGCAGGGCCAGGTCCGATTCGGCCATCTGCTGGATATCAGAGCAATACTGTTGCAACTGGTTGATGACCGCCACGGGTTCGTCATTGTCCAGACCCTGCAGCACCCGGTTGCCGTTTTCCAGCAAGGCGCTGGCGTTGCTCAGGCGCCGGTGTTCGGCCTCGATGTCTTCCAGTTCGTTCTCGGCCAGGGCCAGTTCCGACAGCTCCTGCACCTGATAACGCAGCAGTTCGAGGCGGGAATTGCGCTCCTCGCTGGCTTGGCGCAGGCTTTCCAGTTCTTCGCGGCGTGCTTTCCAGTCCCGGTAGGCCTGACCGAGCTGTTCGAGCAGCTTGCCGTGGCCGGCGTAGTCGTCCAGCAGAACGCGCTGGGCCTCCTTGCGCAGCAGGGACTGGTGCTCGTGCTGGCCGTGCAGATCCACCAGCATTTCGCCCAGGGTGCGCAGGCTCAGGATGGGGGCCGGTTTTCCATTGATATAGGCGCGGGACGGGCCAGTGGCGCTGATCACACGGCGTATGATGCATTCATCGGCACTGTCCAGGTCGTTTTGTTTTAGCCATCGTTCGGCTTCGCTGCCTGCCTCGATCTGGAAGGTCACGCTGATCTCGGCCTTTTCGGCGCCGTGACGGATCACTCCCGTGTCGGCCCGGTCGCCCAGTGCCAGGTTGAGGGCATCGAGCAGGATGGATTTGCCGGCACCGGTTTCGCCGGTCAGCACCGTGAGGCCGGCTTCCAGTTCCAGGTCGAGTTTTTCGACAATGGCAAAGTTCCAGATGTGTATGTGGGTCAGCATGGTCGGTATCAGAATTGCTCGCCCCAGTGCAGCTTGGCACGCAGGATTTCGTAGTGGTTGTGTTTGCAGGGGTGGATCAGGCGCACGAAACGGTCCTTCTTGCGGATCAGGATCTTGTCACCGGACACCAGCCCCAGGTTGATCTGGCCGTCGCAGGTGACCTGGGCCTTGGACAGGTAGCCCTCCTTGACGTGGATCTCCACTTCACTGTCGCCGTCGATGACGATGGGCCGGTAGCTCATGGTGTGTGGGCAGATGGGCACCAGGATCATGGCGTCCATGTCCGGATCGAGGATCGGTCCGCCACTGGACAGGGCATAGGCCGTGGAGCCGGTGGGGGTGGAGACGATCAGCCCGTCGGAGCGCATGGAGTTGAGAAAGCGGCCATTGATGAAGGTTTCCGTTTCGATCATCCGGGCCACGTCCCACTTGTGCACCACCACGTCATTAAAAGCGTCACTCATGCTGTGAGTATTACCGTCATGGCGTTCGATGTCGGTGGTCAGCAGGATACGCTGTTCCTCCTCGAACTTGCCATCGAGGATTTCATTGACCCGTTCCGCCATGTCATCGGGAGACACATCCACCAGAAAACCCAGCCGTCCCAGATTGATGCCCAGCAGGGGCACACCGTAGTTGACCAGGTTGCGTGCGGCATGCAGCAGGGTGCCGTCGCCACCGATGACGATGGCCAGATCCGACTGCTGGCCGATTTCCTCGTAACTGAGGATGGGCAGGGCCTCGTGTTCGATGCACCGGGCGGTCTGTTCTTCCATGGTCACCTCGACGCCACGGCCGTGCAGCAGCCGGATCAGTTCGACGACGGTGCCGGAAATGCTGGTTTCCCCGTATTTGCCAATCAGACTGATACGATTGAAAGTATTCTCCATCTCGTGATATCCACATTATTGAATTATTAACGGGTCAACCCCATAGCGCCTGTAAGGCCAGCGCCGCCAGAGCAGGGCGGGGCCGTGTTGCAACTTGTTTTTGCTTTAGCACTCCTGCTTGATGAGTGCTAACATGTGCACTATATCTATTTTACCCGTTTGACGGGATGTTTTTTTGCTTAAACAGGATTGATGGTGTCCAGCTCCACGATTATAAATGATCGCGCCCAGGCGCTGCTAAAAACATTGGTTGAACGTTACATCCAGGACGGCCAACCCGTGGGTTCCCGTACCCTGGCACGTGACTCGCAGATGAACCTCAGTCCGGCCACCATCCGCAATGTCATGGCCGACCTCGAAGACATGGGGCTGGTCACCTCGCCCCACACCTCGGCGGGGCGAATTCCGACGGTACAAGGTTACAGGATGTTTGTCGACCGGCTGTTGACCATCAAGCCCCTGCAGGAAAAGCTGATCGAGCAGTACAAGATGCAACTGGAAAACCAGAACCGGGAGACCCTCATCGACTCGGCCTCCTCGCTGCTTTCCGACGTGACCCACATGGCCGGGGTTGTCATGTTGCCACGCCACGGCCCGGCGACCCTGCAGCACATCGAATTCCTGCCCCTGTCCGCCAACCGCATCCTGGTGATCCTGGTGACCGACGACCAGGAGGTGCAGAACAGCATCATCCACACCCAGCGCAGCTATTCCCACGATGAGCTGCAGCAGGTGGCCAATTACCTGAATACGGAATTTGGCGGGCGCCACCTGACCAATATTCGACAGGGCATCCTCGACAGCCTGCAGGAGATCCGCAACGACATGCACGCGCTGATGACCACCGCCGTGGAGATGGCCGACAAGATCGTTGAATCCAGCCAGTCGGCCGACTGTGTGCTGGCCGGGGAAACCAATCTGATGAGCTACTCGGAAATGGCCGACATGGACAAGCTGCGCCAGCTGTTCGAGGCATTCAGTACCAAGCGTGACATCCTGCACCTGCTGGATCAGTCCATCAAGGCCGAGGGCATGCAGATTTTCATAGGTGAAGAGTCCGGCTACCATGTCTTTGGTGACTGTTCCGTGGTCACCGCGCCCTACAAATCCGGAGATACGGTGGTTGGGGTACTCGGGGTCATCGGTCCCACCCGCATGGCCTACGACGAAATCATCCCGGTGGTCGATGTCACGGCAAAAATCCTCAGCAGCTTCTTGAGCTCTGAATAATCGTCCCCATATCAGGGAGCAACGCTGGTTTTAACAGAACCCTTACATTAATTATTGTGTGGAGAAACAATGAGCAAGAATGACGTCTCTCAGGACACCACGGACGCAGTGAACACCGAAAACACGGATTCGGCCGCCGATATCGAAGACCTGTCCGTCGAGGAACTGCAGGCCCGCCTGCAGGACGCGGAGAAAAAAGCCCAGGAAAACTGGGATAATCTGCTGCGGACAAAAGCTGAAATGGAAAATCTGCGTCGTCGCCACGACAGGGAGCTGGAAAATGCACACAAATATGCCCTCGAACGCTTTGCCCAGGAGCTGCTGCCGGTCATCGACAGTCTGGAAATGGGCGCAGCGGCTGCCTCCGCCGAAGGCGCCAGTCTCGAGCAGGTCAGGGAAGGCACCGAGCTGACCCTGAAAATGCTGCTCGCCGCCATCGACAAGTTTGGCATTCAGGCCGTACACCCCGAAGGTGAGCCCTTCAACCCGGAATATCACCAGGCCATGTCCATGCTGGAATCCCCCCATCACGAGCCCAATACGGTCATGAACGTGATGCAAAAAGGCTACACCATCAATGATCGCCTGATCCGTCCGGCCATGGTGGTGGTCTCCAAGCCAGCCGTAAACAAGGGTCCTGACGGTGAAAATGACAAAAAGGGCGCAAATATTGATGAAGAGGCTTGAACTTCATTTGCCGGGCCCCATTAACACAGTAACAGAATTGCACCAACATTAAATCACAGATATTTGGAGAAAGAGGAATGGGAAAAATAATCGGAATCGATCTGGGGACTACCAACTCCTGCGTAGCCGTCATGGAAAATGGTACCCCCAAGGTAATCGAAAACAGCGAAGGTGATCGCACCACGCCATCTGTCGTCGCCTTTGCCAGCGGCGATGAAGTTCTGGTTGGCCAGCCGGCCAAACGCCAGGCGGTCACCAACCCGGAAAAGACCCTGTACGCCATCAAGCGCCTCATCGGTCGTAAGTACGATGATGCCGAAGTCCAGAAGGACATCAAAATGGTACCGTACAAGATCGTCAAGGCCGACAACGGTGATGCCTGGGTTGAAGTCGATGGCAAGAAGATGGCACCACCGGAAATCGCTGCACGAATACTGCAGAAAATGAAAAAGACCGCCGAAGACTACCTGGGCGAAGAAGTGACCGAAGCGGTGATCACCGTACCGGCCTACTTCAACGACTCCCAGCGTCAGGCCACCAAGGATGCCGGCAAGATCGCCGGTCTGGATGTCAAGCGCATCATCAACGAGCCCACCGCCGCGGCGCTGGCCTTTGGCATGGACAAGAAGGAAGGGGACCGCAAGGTTGCCGTCTATGACCTCGGTGGAGGTACCTTCGATATTTCCATCATCGAAATTGCCGACATCGATGGCGAACACCAGATCGAGGTGCTGTCCACCAATGGTGACACCTTCCTCGGTGGTGAAGATTTCGACATGCGTCTCATCGACTACCTGGTCGAAGAGTTCAAGAAGGAACAGGGCATTGACCTGCGCAATGACCCGCTGGCCCTGCAGCGTCTGAAAGAAGCCGCTGAAAAGGCCAAGGTGGAGCTGTCCTCTGCACAGCAGACCGACGTCAATCTGCCTTATATTACTGCAGATGCGTCCGGGCCCAAACACATGAACATCAAGGTCACCCGTGCCAAGCTGGAATCGCTGGTCGAGGATCTGATTGCCCGTTCCATCGAACCTTGCAAACTGGCCCTGAAGGACGCTAGCGTGAGTGCTTCTGAAATCGACGACGTCATTCTCGTCGGTGGTCAGAGTCGCATGCCCAAGGTACAGGAAACCGTCAAGGACTTCTTCGGCAAGGAACCGCGCAAGGACGTCAACCCGGACGAAGCTGTCGCCGTGGGCGCAGCCATTCAGGGTGGGGTACTCGGTGGTGAAGTCAAGGATGTACTGTTGCTCGACGTCACTCCGCTGTCCCTGGGTATCGAAACCATGGGCGGTGTCATGACCAAGCTGATCGAGAAGAACACCACCATCCCGACCAAGGCAACCCAGGTGTTCTCCACCGCCGATGACAACCAGACGGCCGTGACGGTCCATGTATTGCAGGGTGAACGTGAACGTGCCGATGCCAACAAGTCACTGGGTCGTTTCGACCTCACCGATATTCCGCCGGCACCGCGGGGCACACCGCAGATCGAAGTGAACTTCGATATCGACGCCAACGGCATCCTCAATGTGACTGCCAGGGACAAGGCCACAGGCAAGGAACAGTCCATTGTCATCAAGGCCTCCAGTGGTCTGAGTGACGATGAGATCGAAAAGATGGTCAAGGATGCCGAAGCCCATGCCGATGAAGACAAGAAGTTCCATGAACTGGTCGCTGCCCGTAACCAGGCAGACACCATGATCCATGCAACCCGCAAGTCCATCGAGGAAATGGGTGACAAGCTGGAAGCCGACGAGAAATCGAAGATCGAAGCGGCCATCAAGGATCTCGAAGAAGCCATGAAGTCGGATTATATCGCCGATATCGAGGCCAAGACCAAGGCACTGACCGACGCATCCGGCAAGATGGCCGAGAAGATGTATGCCGAGCAGGGTGCAGCTGGTGCAGGTGCGGCGGGTGCCGCCGGTGCCGCCGGTGCCGCCGGTGCCGCTGGAGCGGAAGGCGCTTCGGCTGAACAGGCTTCTGCCGATGAGGATGTTGTCGATGCCGAGTTCGAAGAGGTCAACGACAACAAGAAGTAACGGCTGCACAGTGAAATTCACTGCACAGTGACGTTGACAGCTGGCTGCGTGTTTTTACACGCAGCCATTTGTTGTTTAAAGGAAATGTTTTTCCATTACCCTCGGTTTTCATCGATGAGGGTGATTTTTAACCTGAAGATTGCAGTCAATAACAATGTCTAAACGTGATTACTACGAAGTGCTGTGTGTGGCAAGAAATGCCAGCGAAGCCGAAATCAAGAAAGCCTTCAAACGCCTGGCCATGAAGCTGCATCCGGACAGGAATCCCGATGTGGAAAATGCAGAAGAGAAATTCAAGGAAGCCAAGGAGGCCTACGAAGTGCTCAGTGATGCACAAAAACGTGCGGCCTATGACCAGTTTGGTCATGCCGGTGTCGATCCGTCGATGGGCGCAGGAGCCGGATTTGGTGGTGGCGGAGCCAGCTTCAGCGATATTTTTGGTGATGTCTTTGGGGACATCTTTGGTGGCGGCGGGGGTGGCCATTCGGGGCAACGGGTCTATCGGGGCGCCGACCTGCGCTACAACCTGGAGCTGAGCCTGGAAGAAGCGGTACGGGGTACCTCGGTCAACATCCGCATTCCCACCCACGTGGAATGTGATGAATGCAATGGCACGGGGGCCAGGAAAGGCACCAGCCCGGTAACCTGTACCACCTGTGGCGGCCATGGCCAGGTGCGCATGCAACAGGGTTTCTTTTCCCTGCAGCAAACCTGCCCACGCTGTCATGGCACCGGCAAGATGATCGAAACCCCCTGTGGCAAGTGTCACGGCCAGGGCCGGGTAGAGAAACAGAAAACCCTGTCGGTCAAGGTACCTGCCGGTGTCGATACGGGGGATCGCATCCGTCTGGGGGGGGAAGGTGAAGCCGGTGAAAACGGTGGCCCGGCCGGTGATCTGTATGTGCATGTCAACGTCAAGCCCCACCCCATTTTCGAACGTGACGGCAACGACCTGTTCTGTGAAGTTCCCATCAGCGTCGTCACCGCCAGTTTGGGTGGTGAGCTGGAAGTGCCCACCCTCGATGGTCGGGTCAATCTGAAAATCCCTCCCGAAAGCCAGAGCGGCAAGATGTTCCGTTTGCGAGGCAAGGGGGTCAAATCCGTGCGGGGCCACCATACGGGCGACCTCATGTGCCGGGTGGTGGTGGAAACGCCAGTCAATCTGACCAAGAAGCAAAAACAGCTGCTCAAGGAATTCGAAGCCTCGATGAAAGACGATAGTGTCAATCACAGCCCGCGCGCCTCGTCGTGGCTGGACGGCGTGAAGAAATTCTTCGAGGACATGAAGAGTTAGCAGGTTGTTGAAAAACGCCGTTATTCGACAGTCTGTGTGAGGGAACGGCTCTTTCAACATCCTGTCAGGAGCAGGGAAAAGAGACCAGCATGGTGTGCAAGGGGCCGTGCCGGACCACTGAAGGCAAACGGCCAGGACCACAGCCGGACAGGCAGGGCCATGGCCTCATGGCGATGTATCCATCGTCATCCATTGAACAAGAACAACGGAGAATCCATCCCATGATCAAAGTCGGAATTACCGGCGCGGCCGGCCGCATGGGCCGGGCGCTCATCGAAGCGGTCAACAATACCCAGGATCTGAGCGTGGCTGCAGCCATCGTCAAACCCGGCAGCTCCCTGGTGGGCAGCGATGCCGGAGAAATGGCCGGCATCGGCCACCTCGGTGTGCCCATGGTCGACGCGCTGACGGCCGTTGCCGCCGAGCTGGATGTCCTGATCGACTTTACCCATCCTTCGGTGTCGCTGCAGAACATGAAAGTCTGCCGTGAGTCAGGCACCCGGCTGGTCATCGGCACCACCGGTTTCAGTGATGAGGAAAAACGGATCATTGCCGAAACCGGCAAGGATGTGGGTGTGGTGTTTGCGCCCAACATGAGTGTTGGCGTCAACCTGTGCTTCAAGCTGCTGGACATCGCCGCCCGCATCATGGGTGACAAGGTGGATATCGAAGTCATCGAAGCCCATCACCGCCACAAGGTCGATGCGCCTTCGGGTACGGCCCTGCGCATGGGTGAAGTGGTGGCCGATGCCCTCGGCCGGGATCTGGCCAAATGCGCCGTCTACGGCCGCCACGGCCAGACCGGCGAGCGGGACCGCAAGACCATCGGCTTCGAGACCATCCGCGCCGGTGACATCGTCGGTGAGCACACGGTAATGTTCGCCGACATCGGTGAACGGGTGGAAATTACCCACAAGGCTTCCAGCCGCATGACCTTTGCCAACGGTGCCGCCCGTGCGGCAGGCTGGATCATGCAGCACGACAAGGGCCTGTTCGACATGCAGGACGTGCTGGGGCTGAGGGAGTGACAAGGGACAAGATAAAAGATACAAGAGTTGGTGGCGCGGTGCGCCGCTGATTTTTACGCTAATCCCTGATCCTGGTTCCTGACTTCTTCCCTGAGCCCTCACCCCGGCCGTGGCACAGCCACTCATCCCCTTTCATCTTGTATCTTTTATCTGCTTCTTTCCCCAATCGTGAAGTAGAACGTTGCGCCCTTGTCGACCTGGGCATCGGCCCAGATCCGCCCACCATGGCGCTGGAGGATGCGGGCCACGGTGGCCAGACCAATGCCGGTGCCTTCGAATTCGCCCATGGCATGCAGGCGCTGGAACACGCCAAACAGCTTGTCGGCATATTTCATGTCGAAGCCGGCACCATTGTCGCGAACGAAATAAACCGTCTCGCCCTTTTCGTCCATTGTGCCGAATTCGATGCGGGGTTCCATGGTCTTGCCCGTGTACTTCCAGGCATTGTCCAGCAGGTTGGTCATGAGAATTTCCAGCAGATGGGGATCTCCTTCGACCCGAACCTGTCTGGCAATGTTCCATTCGACTGGCCTGTCCGGATCCTGTTCCTGCAGCCGTCGGCGGATTCTTTCTGCCATCTCCGACAGATTGACGGGAAAAGACTCGATTTCCCGCCGGCTGACCCGTGACAGCATCAACATGTCATCGATGAGATTACTCATGCGCTGCACCCCGGCACGAATGCGGGCAATGTAGTTTTTGCCGGTTTCATCCAGTTTCTCTTCGTAGTCTTCGTCCAGTGCCTGGGCGAAACCATCGATGGCACGCAGGGGAGAGCGAAGATCGTGGGAAACGGAATAACTGAATGCTGCCAGTTCCTTGTTGGCTTCCTCGAGTTCCCCCGTGCGTTGCTGGACTCTTTGCTCGAGCAGTTTGCGGTTTTTTTCCAGTTCGTCCTGCTGCTGCTGCAGTTTTTGGGTGTCGTGGAAGATACGCTGGTCGGCCTTTTCGATGGCTTCACCCAGTTTGCCAAATTCATCCTGCCGCTGGGTCAGTCCACGAAGGTGGATGTTGCCCTTGCCAATATCATCAAGGACCCTGACTGCAAGTCCGACAGGTTTGGCAATCCAGATGGCAAACAGCATGGCGAGGATGAGGATGATGGAGATCAGCACGAACTGGTATATGACATAACCCGTAATAAGCTGTTTTTTATGCTTGATCAGCGGTGAGGGGTCGAGTTCCAGGAGCAGGGCGCCAATCACCTCGTCACCAAATCGTAGCGGAATATGCATGAGCAGGGTCGACATGTCATCTCGCCATTCATGGTGATAATCACTGAAGATATGTCCGTGCCTGACATTGTTGGGGGCAATGCTTGCGTAGTCGGATTTCAGCGGGAAGTGTTGTGGATCCGTGTGGCCGGCAATTTTCTCCTGTTTGTCGAGGATGGCAATGCTGCGTATGTTGAACAGGCGGCCATGCTGGCTCTGTTGCCGGTAGTTGTTTTTCACACGGATGATCTTGTCCCACAGGTCATAATATTTTTCATAGCGCAGATCATCGGTGATCAGCAGGGCGAGGATTTCGGTCAGTTGCCGGGCCTCGGATTCGATGAACTCTTCGAGTTGTCGGGTTTCGTTCTGATAGCTGATGAAGGAATAAAGGGAATTGAGCAACAAGCCGGTGATGAGCATGATGGCGCCGGTCTGTCTGGCAAAGGACTGTTTTATCCAGGTCAGCATCATGTTCCCTGTCGCTCAGTGCTGCAGGCCATTGAGTTCGATCAGCATGTTCTCGATGGGCTGATAGAACTCCGGTTTTTCAAGTACAAAGCCATCGAGGCCGAATTCCTGCAGCAGCTGTCTGCCCTGTGGCATGTCGGGCAATGCCGTCAGGGTCTCCTGCAGTGTACGGAGGGTGGGTTCGGCAACAGCGCGGCCGGCCACGACAGGGGTAAAAGGGAAGGGGCCGAGGCGCTGGAGCACCCGCAGCTTGCGGGCTTTTTGCGGGTTGTTGCGGCGCCAGGCCGTCCACACATACTCATCGACGGCCGCGACATCGGCAAGGCCGTTGAGCAGCGCACGGATACTGCGCTCGTGATTGCCGGTGTGCAGGAGCAGGCGAAAATGTTTCTTTATGTCGATGCCCTGTTTTTTCAGGACATAGGATGGGGCAATGAAGCCGGAATTGGAGCGGGGATCCGAATAGGCCAGGACTTGCCCCCTGAAATCGCTCAGTATTTTTTCCGTTTTGTCCCTGTGGGCAAGAATGAGGCTGTAATACAGGGGTTTGCCATTGAACAGGGGTACACCGATGAGTTGCTGGCCGTCACGTCGGCGGTCCTGCACAAACGGGACGCCACAGGTCCAGCCAATGGCATCAGGCTGCTTGCGCAGGATATCCGACAGATCATCGTAGCTGCTGACAAAGCGGGCCTTCATGCGGTAACCACTGTGCTTGCCCAGCAGCTCGACGAATTGCTCGACCAGTCTGGCATTGCCACTGTTAAGCACGACGCCGGTAATGACGAAATCGTGGATAACCCCGGGCTTGTCAGCGGATGGCCTGACTTCATCCCCATGCGCATGGCTCCCGGGACTGAAAATGGAGATGAAAATACTCGAAAAAATGACCAGCAATAAACCGGACAGTGTGGTTATTCCTGTTTTTGACATGCCTGTTTTCTCTATCGAGGGTAAACCCAATTCCTGACTGGATTACTTTGCAATTTGTGTACCGTTATATATAGGTGGTGAATGGCCAAAAGGGAAGTTTTCCCTGCCGCGGCTGGCTGCCTGCCGGTACAGTCAGGCCGGTGAATGGTGGTCTGGCGGGGCCTTCGGGTGCGGTTCCGAATATGTGGCCATGGAAGGCGCTGCGCCATCCAGTGTCGAAAAATCATGCAATGATCGGGTTATGTGTGCTTCGTCGCCAATCTTTGCTGGCAGCATGGGGCAAATTTTAGTAGAATCGCTTTGGTCTGAAAGCATTTCCGGCCATTTCCTGAAATTCCACAAAGCGGGAGGCACCCAGTCCGGGCGCCTCCCGCTTTGTACATGCGTCCTGTGGAGGTTTACTTGAGGCAACCGGCATTGCTTGCTTTGGAAGACGGCACTGTTTTTCACGGTGAATCGATTGGTATTTCTGGTCAGACTATCGGCGAGGTGGTGTTCAATACCGCCATGACCGGATACCAGGAAATCCTCACTGATCCCTCTTATTCCCGTCAAATCGTCACCCTGACCTACCCGCATATCGGCAACGTGGGCAGCAATGACGATGACGAAGAGTCATCCCATATTCATGCCAGTGGCCTGGTGGTCCGTGACGTGCCGGCTATCGCCAGTAACTGGCGCAGTCAGCGGCCCTTGCCCGAATACCTAGCACACAACAAGGTGGTGGCCATCGCCAACATCGATACCCGCAAGCTGACTCGCATCCTGCGCGAGAAAGGAGCCCAGAACGGCTGCATCGTCGCCGGCGAGCACCTCGACGAACAGGCCGCCATCGCCGCAGCGCGGGGCTTTCCCGGCCTCAAGGGCATGGATCTGGCCAGGGAGGTCACCACTGGCATGCCCTACGAATGGGCCCAGGGCAGCTGGACGCTGGAAGGCGGCATGCCCAAGGGCATCCATCCCATCGATGAAAAACTGCCCTGGCATGTGGTGGCCTACGACTACGGCGTCAAGCGCAACATCCTGCGCATGCTGGTGGACCGGGGCTGTCACCTGACCGTGGTGCCGGCCCAGACTCCGGTGGAAAAGGTGCTGGAACTCAAGCCCGATGGGGTGTTCCTGTCCAATGGCCCCGGTGATCCGGAACCCTGTGACTACGCCATCGAGGCCATTCGCCGCCTGTCGGAGACCGGCATTCCGATGTTTGGCATCTGCCTGGGTCACCAGTTGCTGTCACTGGCCAGCGGGGCAAAAACCGTGAAGATGAAGTTCGGTCATCACGGTGCCAACCACCCGGTGCAGGATCTGGACTCAAAAATGGTGATGATCACCAGTCAGAACCACGGTTTTGCCGTGGAAGAAGACAGCCTGCCGGCCAATCTGGAACCCACTCACCGTTCCCTGTTCGACGGTTCCCTGCAGGGCGTACGGCGTACCGACATCCCGGCTTTCAGCTTCCAGGGGCACCCGGAAGCCAGTCCCGGCCCTCACGATGTCGCTCCCCTGTTCGATCAGTTCGTGGAACTCATCGAACAGTACCGGGGGACGAGTGGCAAGGAAACGGACACAAAGTAAATTATGTTCAATCACCATGATGACGTAGTCATGATTTTACCCGGGTGTCCCTGTCACTCGTCACTTGTTACTCGTCACTGAAATTACTATGCCAAAAAGAACCGACATCAACAGCATCCTCATCATCGGCGCCGGCCCCATCGTCATCGGCCAGGCCTGTGAATTCGACTATTCCGGCGCCCAAGCCTGCAAGGCACTCAAGGAAGAAGGCTACCGGGTGATCCTGGTCAACTCCAATCCGGCCACCATCATGACCGACCCGGAAATGGCCGATGCCACCTACATCGAGCCCATCAACTGGCGTACGGTGGAAAAGATCATCGAGCGGGAGAAACCCGACGTCCTGCTGCCCACCATGGGTGGCCAGACCGCCCTCAATTGCGCGCTGGATCTGGCCCGCGAAGGGGTGCTGGAAAAACACGGCGTGGAAATGATCGGCGCCACCCGCGAGGCCATCGACAAGGCCGAGGACCGCGACAAGTTTCGCAAGGCCATGACCAAAATTGGCCTGGACATGCCCCGTTCGGCCATCGCCCACAGCATGGAAGAGGCCCTGCAGGTGCAGGCCCAGATCGGCTACCCGACCATTATCCGCCCCTCGTTCACCATGGGCGGCAGCGGCGGCGGCATTGCCTACAACAAGGAAGAGTTCGTCGAGATCTGCGAACGCGGCCTGGACCTCTCGCCTACCAACGAACTGCTCATCGAGGAATCCATCCTCGGCTGGAAAGAGTACGAGATGGAAGTGGTGCGGGATCACAAGGACAATTGCATCATCATCTGTTCCATCGAGAACCTGGATCCCATGGGTGTACACACCGGTGATTCCATCACCGTGGCCCCGGCCCAGACCCTCACCGACAAGGAATACCAGATCATGCGCAACGCCTCGCTGGCGGTATTGCGCGAGATTGGCGTGGACACGGGTGGCTCCAACGTACAGTTTTCCATCAATCCCGACAACGGCCGCATGATCATCATCGAAATGAATCCGCGCGTGTCCCGTTCCTCGGCCCTGGCCTCCAAGGCCACCGGTTTCCCCATCGCCAAGGTAGCGGCCAAGCTGGCGGTGGGCTATACCCTGGACGAGTTGCAGAACGAAATCACCGGCGGCGCCACCCCGGCCTCTTTCGAGCCGACCATCGACTATGTGGTCACCAAGATCCCCCGTTTCACTTTTGAAAAATTCCCCAAGGCCGATGCCCGCCTGACCACACAGATGAAGTCGGTGGGCGAGGTCATGGCCATTGGCCGCACCCAGCAGGAATCCCTGCAAAAGGCCCTGCGTGGCCTGGAAATCGGAGTCGATGGTTTCGACGAGATCCTCGACCGCGAGGCCGACGATGCCATGGACAAGCTCAGGCAGGAACTCAAGAGTCCCGGCCCTCATCGCCTCTGGTACGTGGCCGATGCCTTCCGCCTGGGTTTGAGCATCGAGGATCTGTTCGAATTGACCTTCATCGACCGCTGGTTTCTGGTGCAGATCAAGGAAATCGTCGACCTGGAAGAAGAAATTCGGGCCGGCGGCCTCTCGGCCCTGGAACGTGACAGGCTGTTCATGCTCAAGCGCAAGGGCTTCTCCGATCGGCGCATGGCCAAACTGCTGGCCATTACGGAAAAACAGATGCGCGAGCACCGCCATGGCCTGGGCATCCGTCCGGTCTACAAGCGGGTCGACACCTGTGCCGCCGAGTTTGCCACAAACACCGCCTACATGTATTCCACCTACGAGGAGGAATGCGAGGCCGCCCCCACCGGGCGCGACAAGATCATGGTGCTCGGTGGTGGTCCCAACCGCATCGGCCAGGGCATCGAGTTCGATTACTGCTGCGTGCACGCCGCCTTCGCCATGCGCGAGGACGGCTACGAGACCATCATGGTCAACTGCAACCCGGAGACCGTATCCACCGACTACGATACCTCCGATCGCCTGTATTTCGAACCCCTGACCCTGGAAGATGTGCTGGAACTCATTGAACTGGAAAAACCCAAGGGGGTGATCGTCCAGTACGGCGGGCAGACACCGTTGAAGCTGGCCAACGATCTTTATGATGCCAGTGCCCCCATCATCGGTACCAGCCCCGACTCCATCGATCTGGCCGAAGACCGCGAACGCTTCCAGCAGCTCATCGAGGATCTGGATCTGCGCCAGCCACCCAACCGCACGGCAAGGGAAGAAGAGCAGGCGGTCAGACTGGCCGAAGAAATCGGATACCCCCTAGTGGTGCGGCCCTCCTATGTGCTTGGCGGTCGGGCCATGGAAATCGTCTACAATGAAAAGGAACTGCGTCGTTACATGGACGAAGCCGTGTCCGTATCCAATGACTCGCCGGTGCTGCTGGATCGTTTCCTCGACGATGCCATCGAAGTCGATGTGGATGTCATCTGTGACGGTGAAGAGATTCTGGTGGGCGGCATCATGCAGCACATCGAACAGGCCGGGGTCCATTCCGGTGATTCGGCCTGCTCCCTGCCACCCTACAACCTGTCGGTGGCTGTGCAGGACGAGATGCGCGAGCAGGTGAAGAAAATGGCCCGCGGTCTCAACGTGGTGGGCCTGATGAATACCCAGTTTGCCATCCAGGGTGACACGGTGTACGTACTGGAGGTCAACCCCCGTGCCTCGCGTACCGTGCCCTTCGTCTCCAAGGTCACCGGCCAGCCGCTGGCCAAGATTGCGGCCCGCTGCATGGCCGGCCGCTCCTTGGCCGAACAGGGGGTGATGCAGGAAATCATTCCCGGTTATTATTCGGTCAAGGAAGCGGTATTCCCGTTCAACAAGTTCCCGGGCGTCGATCCGCTGCTGGGACCGGAGATGAAATCCACCGGTGAAGTCATGGGTGTGGGCCGCAGTTTTGGCGAGGCCTACGCCAAGGCACAGATCGGTGCTGGGGTGGATCTGCCGCGCAGCGGTTGCGCCTTCCTCAGTGTGCGGGAGACCGACAAGCCCGGTATCGTCGAAGTGGGCCGGCAACTGATTGAACTTGGCTTCAAACTTGTTGCCACACACGGTACCGCACGGGTTCTGGAAAAGGCGGGGCTGGAAGTAAAAGGGGTCAACAAGGTGACCGAAGGCCGGCCACACATTGTCGACATGATCAAGAACGATGAAATCGACCTGATTGTCAACACTACCGAAGGCAGTCAGGCCATTGCCGATTCGGCAACCATTCGCAGTAATGCACTGCAACACAAGGTGACCTATACCACCACCCTGGCCGGTGGCATGGCCCTGTGTACCGCATTGAAGGAGCCCGATTTGACCCGCGTTAACAGTTTACAGGATTTGCACAAGTAGATATCAGCATGAGCCGAGCCCCCATTACCGCCAAAGGCGCTGCCAAACTGAATGAAGAACTCAAGGAACTGAAGACCGTGCAACGCCCGAAAGTCATCAAGGCCATTGCCGTGGCCCGTGAGCATGGCGATCTGAAGGAAAATGCCGAGTACCATGCCGCCCGCGAGCAGCAGAGCTTCATCGAAGGTCGGATCAAGGAAATCGAAGGCACGGTAACCAATGCCGAAATCATCGATGTGGCTGCCGTTGGCGCCAATGCCGGTGATCGCATTGTCTTCGGAGCCACGGTCGAACTCTACGACGTGGAAGCCGACAAGGAAGTGACCTACCAGATCGTCGGCGAGTTGGAAGCTGACATCAAGCACAACCTGATTTCAGTTACCTCACCCATCGCCCGCGCCCTGATTGGCAAAAAGGTCGATGACACGGTGGATGTGCAGGCGCCCGGTGGCATTCGGGAATACGAAATCATTTCCGTGCGTTACGAATAAGTCGGCATGACGGACGGGGTCAGCCTCTTCACATGTTCAACATCTCCGAACGCCTGTTACTGACCCTGTGGATCGGTGGCATGTGGACCGTGGGCTACATCGTCACGCCCACACTGTTTCACATGCTCGATGATCGCATGGTCGCTGGCCGCATTGCCGGCCAGCTGTTTACCATCCTCAGTTACATTGGTCTGCTCAGCGGCACCGTGCTACTGCTCGCCCAGTGGCTCAAATCCACCGGCAACAAACTGCAAAACTGGCGCCTTTGGGTGCTGCTGGTCATGGTGGTGATCGTGCTGCTGGGCCAGTTTGTCATCCAGCCGATGATGGTCGAGCTCAAGTCCGCCGGTCTGGTCCCCGGTTCCCATGCGGCGGCCAGCTTTGGCCGTTTGCACGGTATCTCGTCGATACTGTTCATGGTCAACAGTTTGCTGGGCCTGGTGCTGGTGATCTTCGGCCTGGGTGGCCGACCGTTGGCAAGTCCGGGGGGCCGCTAACAGGCTGTTGAAAAAGGCGTTAGCTGCCCTTGGGCAACGGGATGCGGGGTTCTTCGGCGGTGCGGTAAAAGGCCGCGATGTGGCCAATGCTCAGCACCCAGTCTGCACCGGTACCGGCCACAATGGCGTCGATCATGCTCTGTCGTTCCTGCTTGTCACCCGCATTGAGTCGCACCTTGATGAGTTCATGATGGGCCAGGGCTGAGTCGATTTCGGCGATGACGTTTTCCGCCAGGCCGGCATTGCCGATGATAACGACCGGCTTGAGATGATGGGCAAGTTTGCGCAGGTGGCGACGCTGGTTTTGGCTTAACGACATAATAATCTGGATTTTCCGGAATCTTTGGCTGGTTTGGCCGTCTATTGTAAAGCCTGTGTCCGGGCTTGTAATGTGTGTAACAGAAATTTATGGCAAAAAAACATTCACGCAGTAAAACCAGCCAGGCCTGGCTGAAGGAACATTTTGACGATGAATACGTCAAAAAAGCCCAGCAGGACGGTTATCGGGCCCGTGCGGTCTATAAATTGCTGGAAATCAACGAACGGGACAGGCTGCTCAGGCCGGGCATGACAGTGGTGGATCTGGGTGCCGCACCGGGCAGCTGGTCAGAAGTGGCGGCACAGAAAGTGGGTGACAGGGGGCGGGTATTTGCCCTAGATCTGCTGCCCATGGACGCGCTGGCCGGGGTGGATTTCATTCAGGGGGATTTTCAGGATCAGAACGTTTACGACGAATTGCTGAAAATGCTCGATAATCATCAAGTTGATCTTGTAATGTCCGATATGGCACCCAATATAAGTGGAGTCAAGGCTGTGGATCAGCCTCGTGCCATGTACCTGGTCGAACTGACCCTTGAACTGGCAATTAAAGTCCTTAAAAAAGAAGGGGATATGCTGGTCAAGGTATTCAACGGCGAAGGGGTGGATGAGTTCAAACGGGTCTTGCGCAACCATTTCGACAAGGTACAGGTGCGCAAGCCCAAGGCTTCGCGGCCCCGTTCGCCTGAGATTTACTTACTGGCACGCGGCTTTAAAGTAGTGTAGCTTTAACTATCAAGCAGTCTGAAGCGACCCGCTATTATGGGTTTGCTTATCGAGGAAAGAAATTGAACGATTTAGCCAAAAACATTCTTCTCTGGGTCATTGTCGCGATCATCCTGATGACCGTCTTCAACAACCTCAGTACCAATGCCAGTGACACGCAGATTTCCTATTCGGATTTCATGACCAACGTCCAGCAGGACGAGGTGAGGGAAGTCCTGATCAAGGGCCGCAACATCACCGGGGTTCTCAAGTCCGGAACCCGTTTCCGCACTTTCAGTCCGGAAACCGACAATACCGCCATGATCGGCGATTTGATGAAGCACGACGTGAAGATCACGGGGGCGTCCATGGAGCCCTCCATCTGGAGCCAGATCTTCATCTCCTGGTTCCCCTTCCTGCTCATCATCGGTCTGTGGATCTTCTTCATGCGCCAGATGCAGGGCGGTGGCGGTGGCCGGGGTGCCATGTCCTTCGGCAAGAGCCGCGCCCGCATGCTGGGTGAGGATCAGATCAAGATTACCTTCAACGACGTGGCCGGTGTCGACGAAGCCAAGGAAGAAGTTTCCGAGCTGGTGGAATTCCTGCGCGACCCGGGCAAGTTCCAGAAGCTCGGCGGCAAGATCCCCCGTGGCGTCCTGATGGTGGGTTCACCGGGTACCGGCAAGACCCTGCTGGCCAAGGCCATCGCCGGTGAAGCCAAGGTCCCGTTCTTCACCATTTCCGGTTCCGACTTCGTGGAAATGTTCGTCGGTGTCGGTGCCTCCCGCGTTCGTGACATGTTCGAACAGGCCAAGAAACACGCACCCTGCATCATCTTCATCGACGAAATCGATGCGGTGGGTCGTCACCGTGGTGCCGGCCTGGGCGGTGGACACGACGAACGGGAACAGACCCTCAACCAGTTGCTGGTGGAAATGGACGGTTTCGAGGGCAACGAAGGCGTGATCGTCATCGCTGCCACCAACCGTCCCGATGTCCTCGATCCGGCATTGTTGCGCCCCGGCCGTTTCGACCGTCAGGTGGTGGTGCCGCTGCCCGACATGCGCGGCCGTGAGCAGATCCTCAAGGTCCACATGCGCAAGGTGCCGATTGCCGACGACGTCAATCCCAAGATCATTGCCCGTGGTACGCCCGGCTTTTCCGGTGCCGATCTGGCCAACCTGGTGAATGAAGCCGCGCTGTTCGCCGCCCGGGCCAACCGGCGTCTGGTCAGCATGGCCGAGTTCGACAAGGCCAAGGACAAGATCATGATGGGCGCCGAGCGCAAGAGCATGGTCATGAGCGAGGACGAGAAAAAACTCACCGCCTACCACGAAGCCGGCCATGCCATCGTCGGACTGTCGGTGCCGTCCCACGACCCGGTCTACAAGGTGTCGATCATTCCCCGTGGCCGTGCCTTGGGTATTACCATGTTCCTGCCCGAGGAAGATCGCTACAGCTACAGCAAGGAACGCCTGGAGAGCCAGATCGCCAGCCTCTTTGGTGGCCGCATCGCCGAGGAGCTGATCTTTGGCGCCGAGCATGTTACCACCGGGGCCTCCAACGACATTCAGCGCACCACCGAGCTGGCCCGCAACATGGTCACCAAGTGGGGCCTGTCGGAAAAGCTCGGACCGCTGACCTTTGGTGAAGAAGACGGCGAGGTTTTTCTCGGTCATTCGGTGACCCAGCACAAGAACGTTTCCGACGAGACGGCCCACATCATCGACGAGGAAGTGCGTCGTATCGTGGATCGCAACTACAAGCGGGCCAAGGCCATTTTGACCGAGAAAATGGGTATCCTGCACAACATGGCCAAAGCCCTGATCAAGTATGAAACCATCGACAAGGATCAGATCGATGATCTCATGAATGGCCGTGAACCCCGTGTTCCCGCCGACTGGGATGATCAGGAACCCCCGAAGGGCAGTTCGACCTCCGAGGAAAAGTCGAGCAAGGACAGCAAGGATGGTGCTATCGGTGGCCCTGCCGGCGAACACTGAGTCGCTGCGCGGCAGGGACCAGTGACACGGATCGACGGCTTTCCTCGTCACTCGTCCCTCGACCCTCGTTTCTGAAAACGGCGGACAGGTTCCGCCGTTTTATTTGTCTGGATTCCGCAAGATGCTTAAGCCTGGCACATTGACCTTCGAGACGCCCACAGTGATGGGCATTCTCAATGTCACCCCCGATTCCTTCTCTGACGGTGGCCGCTACACCTCATGTGAGGCCGCCCTGCAACAGGCCCGGCAGATGATCGCCGAGGGTGCCGGCATCATCGACATCGGTGGCGAGTCCACCCGTCCCGGGGCCACGGCAGTGGGTCTCGACGAGGAACTGCAACGGGTGATCCCGATCATCGAGGCCATTCGCGCCGAAAGCGACATTCCCATTTCCATCGATACCAGCAAGGCTGAAGTCATGGCCGCCGCCGTCGGTGCCGGAGCCAGCCTCATCAATGACGTACGTGCCCTGCGGGATGAAGATGCACTGCTTGGCGCCGCCTCGCTGAATGTCCCCGTGTGTCTGATGCACATGCAGGGCCAGCCCCGCAACATGCAGAACGCACCCCGCTACCAGGATGTGGTCAGTGAAGTCATGGCTTTCCTCCAGCAACGTATCGAATCCTGTCTCGCAGCCGGTATTGCTGCCGAACAGATCATTCTCGATCCCGGCTTTGGCTTTGGCAAAACCCTGGAGCAGAATCTGCGCCTGTTCAGGCACCTGGATCGGTTCACGGCAATGGGGCACCCCCTGCTGGTGGGGGTTTCGCGCAAATCCATGATTGGTGACGTGCTGGATGTGCCGGTGGAACAGCGCCTGGCCGGTGGGCTGGCGCTGGCGGGGCTGGCCGTGTGGCTGGGCGCGAAGATTATTCGGGCCCATGACGTGCAGCAGACGGTGCATGCGGTTAAGATGTGCCATGCCGTAGCGCAGGCCGGAGAAGACAAAGAGAAAAAACAATGACTCGCAAACATTTTGGTACCGATGGTATTCGTGGCAAGGTCGGGGAAGGGCCCATCACCCCCGAATTTGTGCTCAAGCTGGGCTGGGCCACTGGCAAGGTGCTCGGCGGCGGTGGCTGTGGCAAGGTTTTGATCGGCAAGGACACGCGGATTTCCGGCTACATGTTCGAGTCCGCCCTGCAGGCGGGGCTGTCTGCCGCCGGGGTCGACATCGGCCTGCTGGGGCCCATGCCCACGCCCGGTATTGCCTACCTGACACGCACCTTTCATGCCTGCGCCGGTATCGTCATCAGTGCATCCCACAACCCCTATGACGACAATGGCATCAAGTTTTTCTCCGCCAACGGCACCAAACTGCCCGACGATGTGGAACATGCCATCGAAGCCGAACTCGACAAGCCGCTGATCTGCAATGCTTCGGCCGATCTGGGCAAGGCGACCCGCATCGAAGATGCTGCCGGTCGTTATATCGAATTCTGCAAGAGTTCCTTTCCATCCTACAAAAGCCTGCGTGGCATGAAAATCGTGCTGGACTGCGCCAATGGCGCCACCTATCACATTGCCCCTTCGGTGTTCACCGAGCTTGGTGCCGAGGTGGTGGCCATCGGTGATCAGCCCGACGGCCTGAACATCAATGCGGATATCGGCTCGACCCACCCGGCCACTTTGCAGGCCACGGTAAAAGCGGAAAAAGCGGATTTTGGCATCGCCTTCGACGGTGATGGCGACCGGGTGCTGATGGTGGACAACCTGGGTAACCTCATCGACGGCGACGAATTGCTTTACATCATCGCCATGCACAGCCAGCAAAGAGACAGGCTCAATGGGGGCGTGGTGGGGACGCTGATGACCAACCTGGGCCTCGAACATGCCCTGCAGCGAGAGAATATCCCCTTCTTGCGTGCCAACGTGGGGGATCGTTATGTCATGGAGCAGCTGCTGGCCAATGACTGGAGCCTGGGCGGGGAGAATTCCGGACATATCATCTGCCTCAACCGCACCAGTACCGGGGACGGGATCATCGCCGCCCTGCAGGTACTCACCGCCATGGTCTACAGTGGCAAGACCCTCAGCGAACTGCTTTCGGGCATGACCAAATATCCCCAGACCCTGCTCAATGTGCGCATGGAAAAACGTGTGGATGTCATGGATCATCCGCTGATCAAGTCGGCCATGACCGCCGCCGAAGCCGAGCTGGCCGATACGGGCCGAATCCTGCTGCGCGCCTCGGGCACCGAACCCCTGATCCGGGTGATGGTGGAAGGCCAGGATGCCCGGCTGGTGGACAGTGTGGCGGCACAACTGGTCGATAGCGTCAATCAGGTCCTGTCATCGGCAAATTAAGCACAAAATCCCGTAGTTTGATTGATTTATTGTCGTCCTGACGGTATTCTGTCGCGCTCTTTATATGGCCAGCAAGATCTGACGAGGAATAACATGCGCCAACCCCTGATTGCCGGAAACTGGAAGATGAATGGCTCCCGAGACAGCATCAAAACGCTGCTCGATGGACTCAAGGCAGGCATTGATGAAGTAAAAACCGCCGAAGTTGCCGTCTGTGCCCCCTATGTTTACCTGGCGGACGTCCAGTCCCAGCTCAGTGGAACCCCCATTGCCTGGGGGGGACAGAACCTCAGCACCGAAGAGAAGGGTGCCTTCACCGGTGAAATTTCTGCTTCCATGCTGCTGGATTTTGGTTGCAAGTTCGTCATCGTTGGCCATTCCGAGCGCCGTTCCCTGTATGGCGAAGACGATGCCCTGGTGGCAAGGAAATACGCCGTGGCCCGCACGGCCGGTCTCATCCCGATTCTGTGTGTGGGTGAAACCCTCGAAGAGCGTGAAAAGGGCATCATGGAAGAGGTCGTGGCCCGACAGCTCAATGCCGTCATCGACCTGGAAGGCGTCACGGCCCTCAACGATGGTGTCATCGCCTACGAACCGGTCTGGGCCATCGGCACAGGCAAGACCGCCTCACCGGAGCAGGCACAGGAAGCCCACGCCTTCATCCGCAAGCTCATCGCCGAAAAGGATGCCAGTGTCGCCGACAAGGTCCGCATCCAGTACGGTGGCAGCATGAATGCCGGCAACGCCGCCGAGCTGCTGGCCATGGCCGACATCGATGGCGGACTCATTGGTGGTGCTTCACTCAAGGCCGAAGACTTTCTGGCCATTTGCAAAGCGGCAGGCTGATTCAAGGTCCTGCTGGAGACAAAAACACGATGTTTTACAATAGTATACTGATTATTCATGTGATTATTGCCGTTGGCCTGGTTGGCCTGGTGCTGATCCAGCAGGGCAAGGGTGCGGATGCCGGTGCGGCATTTGGCAGCGGCGCCTCCGGAACCGTTTTCGGTTCACGGGGTTCGAGTTCCTTCCTGACCCGTGCAACGGGCATTCTCGCCACCCTGTTTTTCATTTCCAGCCTTACCCTGGCCTACATGGCGGCCCAGCAGAACAAGCCGGCCAGTATTGTCGATCAGCTGGAGAAGCATGAGCAGGTCATCGAACAACCTGTCAGGGATCAGGACATTCCCGTTGTACCGGCGCCAGAACCGCGGAGTGAGCAGAGCAAGGCCACAGAAAGTGATGTGCCGGTCGCTGCCGACTCAGCAGCACCGACCGCCACAGACGAAGTGCCGACTGCTGCACCGGCCAGCGAGCCGACAACTGGCGGGAAAACATCAAATTGAACGGGATATGGACTCCACGAGTCATACCGTAACAGAACAAGCCGAAGTGGTGAAATTGGTAGACACGCTATCTTGAGGGGGTAGTGGCGCAAGCCGTGCCGGTTCGAGTCCGGCCTTCGGCACCATACATACGATAACGAAAAACCGGGTTCATCCCGGTTTTTCGTTTTTGTCGAGTCGAACCGGCACGGTTCCCGTGCCGGCTGACGCATGCCATCCCTGGCCTGCGCCCTGCGGGTGCCGCTGTCGCGGCATCCCGCCTTGCTCCCGGCAAGGTGGTCGAGTCCGGCCTTCGGCACCATACATACGATAACGAAAAACCGGGTTCATCCCGGTTTTTCGTTTTTACTAGATCGAACCGGCCTGGTAGTGGTGGCGGTGGTAGGGTGGTGGTAGGGTGCAATAAGCAAAGCGCATTGCACCGGCGTTGGCAACGGCGCAATGCCCTGCGATTATTGCGCCCTACGCAGGGCGTGGTGGGGTGGAACAATCTGCCAAGGGCATTGCACGGGGTTGGCAGCGGTGCAATGCCCTGCGGCCGGTAAGGGGGCGAGTCCAGATTCCAACTTCCTACTTTTTTACTAGCTGGCAAGTCAGCTAGCATTGCAATGCTGGATTTTGTGCCCGGATATTTCGTTACCCGGGCTCCAGGCTGCGATCCTGTCAGGGCCCTGGTTGTGGCGGGGGGGATCTCATGACTGAGGCCATTATCCTGCTTACAAATCGACCAGTTTTGCGCGGTGTTTGTCATTTAATTTCATTCAGATCTTTATAAATTGTTTGATTAATGTCATTGTAAGCGACGAAAAAATACATGCCCGCAAAAAATATAGTAACCTGTTGATATGTCGTGATAAATCATCTTGCGGCAAACTTGACACAGTTTAAACGGGTAGCCTAGACTGCCCTGAGCTGTTGGGAAGACGGTTTAAAAAATAAAACAAAACTGGTAGGGAATTTCTGCTGGAGCAGCCTGCCGGTTATAACGCGTCTTGAGGAAGAGTAATGATAGAGAATTACCTGCCGGTACTGATCTTTATTGTGGTGGGTGTCGTCGTTGGCGGTGTGATGATTCTAATGGGCAGCATGCTGGCACCGAATCGTCCCGACAGTGAAAAGCTTTCCCCTTATGAATGTGGCTTCGAGGCCTTCGAAGACTCGCGCATGAAATTCGACGTGCGTTATTACCTCGTTGCCATTCTGTTTATCCTTTTCGATCTCGAAATTGCCTTTCTGTTTCCCTGGGCCATCGTGCTCAAGGAAATCGGCTGGTTCGGGTATATCTCGATGAGCATGTTCCTGGGTATTCTGGTGATCGGCTTTATCTATGAATGGAAGAAGGGGGCACTGGAATGGGAATAGAAGGTGTCCTGAAAGAGGGAATTGTCACCACCTCGGCCGACAAGCTCATCAACTGGGCGCGAACCGGTTCGTTGTGGCCAATGACTTTCGGTCTGGCATGCTGTGCGGTAGAAATGATGCACTCGGCTGCCGCACGTTATGATCTGGATCGTTTCGGCGCCGGGATTTTCCGTGGCAGCCCGCGCCAGTCTGACGTGATGATCGTTGCCGGTACCCTTTGCAACAAGATGGCCCCGGCCCTGCGCAAGGTCTATGACCAGATGGCCGAGCCACGCTGGGTCATTTCCATGGGATCCTGTGCCAATGGCGGTGGCTATTATCACTATTCCTATTCGGTGGTGCGTGGCTGTGACCGTGTGGTGCCGGTGGATATCTATGTGCCCGGCTGTCCACCCACGGCAGAAGCCCTGATCTACGGCGTTATCCAGTTGCAGAACAAGATCCGTCGAACCAATACCATTGCCCGTTAACAGGGTTTGTAAAATATATGTCTGACTATTATTCAAAACTGGCTGATGTCGCAAGTGAAAAACTTGCCGGCCTGTTCGAGTCTGTCGATGTCGAGTTTGGTGAGCTGATGGTGACTGCCAAACATGACAAGTTGCTCGAAATCAGCGGTCGTTTGCGTGATGACAAGGAACTGCTCTGCGAAGAACTCATCGACCTGTGTGGCATCGATTACAGTCAGTATGGTGACGGTGCCTGGAAGGGACCACGTTTTGGTGTGGCCTACCAGTTGTTGTCCATCCGCCATAACCACCGCATTCGGCTCAAGGTGCTGGTCGATGGTGAACCACCGGTTATCGATTCGGTCATCGATGTCTGGAACTCGGCCAACTGGTACGAGCGCGAAGCCTTCGACCTGTTTGGTATCATTTTCGAAGGCCACCCCGATCTGCGCCGCATTCTTACCGACTATGGTTTCGTTGGCCATCCGTTCCGCAAGGACTTTCCGCTGTCGGGGAATGTGGAAATGCGCTATGACCCGGAAAAGCAACGGGTTATCTACGAGCCGGTCACGGTTCAGCCTCGCATCAACCAGCTGAGAGTCATCCGTGATGACAACCGTTATCTCGGCAAGGAGCTGGAGGAAAACAGCGATGCCTGAAATTCGCAATTACACGCTCAACTTCGGCCCCCAGCATCCGGCTGCTCACGGCGTGTTGCGCCTGGTACTGGAAATGGATGGTGAAGTGGTCCAACGCGCCGATCCGCATATCGGTCTGTTGCATCGAGCCACCGAGAAACTTGCCGAATACAAGCCCTACAACCAGAGCATTCCCTACATGGATCGGCTCGACTACGTGTCCATGATGGTCAATGAACACGGTTATGTACTGGCACTGGAAAAGATGCTAGGTGTCGAACCCCCTGTACGTGCCCAGTACATCCGTGTCATGTTTGACGAGATCACCCGTATCCTCAATCATCTGATGTGGCTGGGTACCCATGCGCTGGATATCGGTGCCATGACCATGTTCATCTACTGTTTCCGTGAACGTGAAGATCTCATGGACATGTACGAGGCCGTATCGGGGGCTCGCATGCATGCGGCCTATTACCGCCCCGGTGGTGTCTATCGGGATCTGCCTGCCACCATGCCCCGGTACCAGGAAAGCAAGTACAAGGATGCAGCCGAAACCAAACGCATGAACGAAGCCCGCAGTGGTTCATTGCTGGACTTCATCGACGACTTTGCCAATCGATTCCCCTCCTATGTGGATGAGTACGAAACCCTGCTGACCGACAACCGCATCTGGAAGCAGCGTACCGTGGATATCGGTATCGTCTCGCCGGAACGTGCCAAACAGATGGGCTTTTCCGGCGCCATGCTGCGCGGCTCCGGGGTGGAATGGGATCTGCGCAAGAAGCAGCCTTATGAAGTCTATGACAAGCTCGATTTCATCATCCCGGTTGGTACCAACGGGGACTGTTATTCCCGTTATCTGGTGCGGGTCGAGGAACTGCGTCAGTCCAACCGCATCATCAAGCAGTGTGTGGAGTGGCTGAAGAACAATCCGGGTCCGGTGATCCTCGATGATCACAAGCTGACCCCGCCTTCACGTGAGCACATGAAAGGCGACATGGAATCCCTGATCCATCACTTCAAGCTGTTTACCGAAGGTTACACACTGCCGGCAGGTGAAGCCTACAGTGCGGTCGAGCATCCCAAGGGTGAGTTTGGTGTCTATCTGATGTCCGATGGTGCCAACAAACCCTATCGCCTGAAGATCCGTGCGCCGGGTTTTGCCCATCTTGCCGCCATGGACGAGATGGCCAATGGCCACATGTTGTCAGACGTGGTGGCCATCATTGGCACCATGGATATCGTATTCGGGGAAATCGATCGATGATGTTGAAAGCAAACAAGCCACAGAGCAAGCTGCACCTGCTGAAGGACGAATCCCGGGCCGAGATCGATGAGTAGATCAGCAAGTATCCGCAGGACAGGAAAAATTCGGCGATCATGTCGGCATTGCGCATCGTGCAGAACCAGAACCGGGGTTTTCTGACCACGGACCTGATGGATGCGGTGGCCGAATACCTCGACATGCCACCCATCGCCGTGTATGAAGTGGCCACCTTCTATTCCATGTACGAGCTGGAACCGGTTGGTCGCCACAAGATCTGTGTTTGCACCAATATTTCCTGCATGCTGCGCGGTTCCGATGAAATCGTTGCCCACCTGGAAAACCGCCTGGGCATCAAACTGGGACAAACCACCGCCGATGGACGTGTGACGCTCAAGGAAGTCGAATGCCTGGGAGCCTGCGTGGAAGCGCCCATGTTCCAGATTGGTGAAACCTATCACGGTAATCTGACAGCAGAAAAAATCGACAAGATCCTCGACGAGCTGGATTGAGAACAGTACTTCCATAAAGTTAAATTGAAGATGAGCCAAACAACAAACAACGAGGGGAGGGGAGCATGAGCAACGAAGTCTGTTTCCGCACCCGACATCTTGACCAGCCCTGGACACTGGAGAGTTATCTCAGTGTTGGCGGTTATGAAGTATTGAAGAGAATCCTCAGAGAAAAGATACCAGCGGAAGAACTCATCGAGGAACTCAAGACCTCCAGCCTGCGAGGCCGTGGCGGAGCCGGATTCCCCACCGGCCTGAAGTGGAGCTTCATGCCGCGCAATGCACCGGGCCAGAAATACATCGTCTGCAACTCGGACGAAGGTGAGCCTGGTACCTGCAAGGATCGGGACATCCTGCGCTACAACCCCCACCAGCTCATCGAAGGCATGATCATCGCCGGTTACTGCATTGGTGCCTCTGCCGGTTACAATTATATTCGGGGTGAATTCTGGGAACCGTACGAACGCTTCGAAGCCGCCCTAGAAGAAGCCCGCAAGGCCAACCTGCTGGGCGAGAATATCCTTGGCAGCGGCTTCGACTTCGAACTCCATGCCCATCTTGGTGCCGGCGCCTATATCTGTGGCGAAGAAACCGCATTGCTTGAATCCATCGAAGGCAAGAAAGGCCAGCCGCGCTTCAAGCCACCGTTCCCGGCCGGTTTCGGTCTGTACGGCAAGCCCACCACCATCAACAACACCGAGACCCTGGCCTCGGTACCGGTGATCCTGGAAAAGGGTGGTCAGTGGTTTCTGGAAATGGGCAAGCCCAACAACGGAGGCACCAAGCTGTTCAGTGTTTCCGGTCATGTCAACAAGCCGGGCAATTTCGAAGTGCCCATGGGCACGCCGTTTGCCAAACTGCTGGAAATGGCCGGTGGTGTGCGTGATGGCCACAAGCTCAAGGCCGTGATTCCGGGCGGTTCATCGGTGCCGGTGCTAACCGCCGATGTGATCATGGAAACCGACATGGACTACGATTCCCTGGCCAAGGCCGGCAGCATGCTGGGTGCCGGTTCGGTGATTGTCATGGATGAAACCACCTGCATGGTCAATGTGCTGGCCCGTCTGTCTCATTTTTATTATGAGGAATCTTGTGGTCAGTGTACGCCCTGTCGTGAAGGCACCGGCTGGCTGGCCAAGGTCCTGCATCGCATCGAACACGGTCAGGGCAGGGAAGAAGACCTGGCCCTGCTCGAGGATGTTGCCGGGCGCATCAGTGGCCGCACCATCTGTGCACTGGGTGATGCCGCGGCCATGCCCGTGCAGAGTTTTCTGAAGAATTTTCGTGAAGAATTTGAATATCACATCCAGCACGGCAAGTGCATGGTTGGACCGAAGGCCTGAGGAACAGCAGGATAACTATGGTTACGATTGAAATAGACGGCAAGCAACTTCAGGTGCGCAAGGGCGCCATGGTCATCGAAGCTGCTGACGATGCTGGCATTACCATTCCTCGTTTCTGTTACCACAGGAAACTGTCGGTGGCGGCCAACTGTCGCATGTGTCTGGTGGAAGTGGAAAAGGTTCCCAAACCCCTGCCGGCCTGCGCCACACCGGTGACCGACGGCATGAAAATTTTCACCCGTTCGGCCAGGGCACTGGATGCGCAGAAGAGCGTGATGGAATTTCTGCTCATCAATCACCCGTTGGACTGTCCCATTTGTGACCAGGGTGGCGAGTGCGAGCTGCAGGATCTGGCCATGGGTTATGGCAAGGCCGAATCCCGTTATCATGAATTCAAGCGTGTGGTGGCCGACAAGGACATCGGACCGCTGATTTCCACCGAGATGACCCGCTGCATCCATTGCACCCGTTGTGTGCGCTTCGGTCAGGAGATCGCCGGCATCATGGAACTGGGCGCCACCGGCCGAGGGGAACATACCCGCATCGGCACCTATGTGGAACGCGCGGTGACCTCGGAAATGTCCGGCAATGTCATCGATCTTTGCCCGGTCGGCGCGCTGACCTCCAAACCCTATCGCTATACGGCCCGGCCCTGGGAACTGACTTCCTCGCCAGGCATCGCTGCCCATGACTGCATTGGTTCCAACATCCAGTACAAGGTGCGCCGCAACCGGGTCATGCGGGTCGACCCGCGGGAAAACGAAAGCATCAACGAGGTCTGGCTGTCGGACCGGGATCGCTTCAGCTACACCGGGCTCTATCATGAACAACGTGTCAGTCAGCCCATGATCAAGCAGGGCCATGACTGGAAAGTGGTCGACTGGCAGACGGCGTTGAATTATGCCGTCGAAGGTCTGAAGACGGTGATGGAGCAGAAATCGGCCGAACAGCTGGGAGCGCTGATTTCACCCAATGCCACGAGCGAAGAACACTACCTGTTGCAGAAGCTTATGCGTGCACTGGGTTCGAACAATATCGATCACCGCTTGCGCCAGCAGGACTTCCTGGCACAGGACAACATGCCGGTGGTCCCCGGCCTCGGAGTTTCCATTGCCGAGCTGGAAGAGCAGGATGCCATTTTCCTCGTTGGTTCCTGGGTGAGAAAGGATCAGCCCATCGCGGCGCATCGCATTCGCAAGGCAACGAAGAAGGGTGCCCAGGTGATGGCACTCAATGCCCTGCATTACGACTTCAACTTCCCGCTGGCCGAACATCTGGTGGTGGTGCCGTCAGACATGCCGGTCCAGCTGGCCGCCATCGCCAAATCACTGCTCAATCTGACCGGCAAGTCAGCCCCGCAGGGCCTCGAAGCCTTGCTGGAAAATGTCGACAGCACCGATGCCCATGCTGCCATTGCCCGTCACCTGTCGACGGCGGAGCAGGGTATCGTTCTGATGGGCATCCAGGCAATGGGGCAGAGCCAGTATGCCGAACTGCTGTCCCTGGCGGCCCTGATTGCCGAGCTGGCCGAGGTGAAATTCGGATTCCTCAGCGATGGCGCCAATACTGCCGGTGCCTGTCTGGCCGGAGCCTTGCCCCATCGGGGGGTCGCCGGTGCCACTGTAAGCCCGGTGGGCAAGGATGCAGCAGCCATGCTGGCCACTCCTCTGGCCGCCTACCTGTTATATGGTATCGAGCCGGAATACGACTGCGCCGATCCGGCCCAGGCTGTTGCCGCAGTGAGTGAAGCCGACTTTGTCGTCACCTGCACGTCCTATGTCACCGAACGAATGAAAGCCTATGCCGACGTGATCCTGCCCATCGGCCTGAGCGCAGAAATCAGTGGCAGTTTCGTCAATGCCGAAGGCAAGTGGCAGAGCTTTACCGCCGCGGTGAGCCCCGAGGGTGAAACCCGCCCTGGCTGGAAGGTGCTGCGGGTACTGGGCAACCTTTTCGAGGTCGACGGTTTCGAGCAGGCTTCCGTCGACGAGGTACGCAACGAGGTTCAGTCACTGAGCAGTGGCGCCAGTCTGTCCACACAGCCGAAAGTGGATACTGCCCTGCAGCTCGAAGCGGCCCCGGCCGGATTGCAGCGCATCGGCCACATTCCGATTTATGCTGCGGACTCCCAGGTGCGTCGCGCCATCCCGCTGCAGGAAACCACCGATGCCATTGTCGCCGCGGTTTATCTCAACAGTGAAACGGCGGGCAAGCAGAGGGTCAGTGATGGACAGCAGGTAAATGTCCAGCAGGGTGCCGTGCGTGCTGAATTGCAGGTGGTCATCGATGAAGGTGTACCCGATAACTGTGTATTTATTCCCATTGGTGTCGAACACAGTACTGAGCTGGGCGCAGCCTTTGGCAGCGTTGAACTACTAACAGACAACGAGGCGGGGTAACGACGCGACATGATAGAGTGGATTCAGTCAACCTTTGGCCTGTTGCCCGAGATGGTGCAAACCGTGGTGATCATCCTGTTGAAGATCTTTGCCATCGTCGTACCCCTGATGCTGGTGGTGGCGTACTACACCTTTGGCGAGCGCAAGATCATTGGTGCCATGCAGGTACGTCTCGGTCCCAACCGGGTGGGTCCACGTGGCTGGTTGCAGCCCATCGCCGATGCCATGAAGCTGATCTTCAAGGAAATCGTCATCCCCTCCGGTTCGAACAAGTACCTGTTCCTTATCGCACCGGTACTCTCCATTGGTCCGGCGCTGGCTGCCTGGGCGGTGATCCCCTTCGATGCCGAAATGGTGCTGGCCGATATCAATGCAGGTCTGTTGTATGTGCTGGCCATTACCTCATTGGGTGTCTATGGCGTCATCATTGCCGGCTGGGCCTCCAATTCCAAGTATGCCCTGCTGGGCGCGATGCGCTCGGCGGCACAGATCGTTGCTTATGAAATCGCCATGGGCTTTGCCCTGGTGGGTGTGCTGATGGCCGGTGGCAGCCTCAACCTGGGTGTCATCGTCAATGCCCAGTCGGGTAGCCTGCTGCACTGGTTCTGGTTGCCCCTGTTTCCGCTGTTTGTCGTGTACTTTATCTCCGCCGTGGCGGAAACCAACCGTGCACCTTTCGATGTGGCCGAAGGCGAGTCGGAAATCGTCGCCGGTTTCCATGTGGAATACTCGGGCATGGCCTTTGCCGTGTTCTTCCTTGCCGAATACGCCAACATGATCCTGGTGTCGGCACTGGCCGCAGTGATGTTCCTCGGTGGCTGGCTGTCACCCTTCGAAGGACTGTTGCCCGATTCGGTGCTGGAGATCCCGGTACTCGGCGCCCTGCTTGGCGGTGGCATTCACTGGTTCCTGATCAAAACGGCAGCCTTCATGTTTAGCTTTTTGTGGTTCCGGGCCACGTTCCCGCGCTATCGTTATGACCAGATCATGCGCCTGGGCTGGAAAGTCTTCATTCCGATTACCATCGTCTGGTTACTGGTTGTCGGTATCGCTATCCTCAGTGGCCTGCCACCGTGGTTCGATGCGGCCTGAAGGTGATAATGACCATGACACGATTAAACAAGTTTTTCAAAAGTCTGTTCCTGCTGGAACTGCTCAAGGGGCTGGCAGTAACAGGCCGTTATTTCTTCCGTCGCAAGGTTACCCTGCAATACCCGGAAGAAAAGACCCCTCTGTCGCCTCGTTTTCGTGGCCTCCATGCCCTGCGTCGTTACCCCAATGGTGAGGAGCGCTGCATTGCCTGCAAACTGTGTGAAGCCGTTTGTCCGGCGCTGGCCATTACCATCGAATCGGAAGAACGTGAAGACGGCTCGCGCCGTACCACCCGTTATGACATCGACCTGACCAAATGCATTTTCTGCGGCTTCTGTGAAGAATCCTGTCCCGTCGATTCCATTGTCGAAACACATATTTTCGAATACCACGGGGAACAACGCGGTGATCTGCTAATGACCAAACAGCGGCTGCTGGAAGTGGGCGACAAGTATGAGAAGGAAATCGCTGCGGCTCGCCGCCAGGACGCGGCTTACAGATGATGCTGGGACAAGGTAAAAATGGGAACTGAAAAAATACTCTTTTATATATTTGCAACCGTGGTGGTTTTTGGCGCCAGTATGGTGATTACGGTGCGCAATCCGGTACGGGCCGCGCTGTTTCTGGTGCTGACCTTCTTTGCCAGCTCGGCCATCTGGCTGTTGCTGGAAGCGGAATTTCTCGCCATCGTGCTGGTACTGGTCTATGTCGGTGCCGTCATGGTGCTGTTCCTGTTCGTGGTCATGATGCTGGACATCAATCTGGCACGACTCAAGGCAGGGTTCATTTCCTATCTGCCGGTCGGTCTGGGTGTGGCCATCACCATGCTAGTGATCATGGTGATGATTGTCGGGCCGCAGAACTTTGGTCTGGAAGAATACCTGGCACCGGTACGCCATGTTGCCAGCTATGACAATACCCGGGAACTGGGTGGCCTGCTTTATACCGTTTATGTCTATCCATTTGAAATTGCCGCCGTGATCCTGCTGGTGGCGATTGTTGCCGCCATTGTTCTTACCCTGCGTCGCCGGCCCAATACCCTGCATCAGAAGCCGGAAGAGCAGATTGCGGTCAAATCCGTCGAGCGGGTACGCAAGGTGAAAATGCGAGCCGAGGAAAGAAAATGATTGCCTTGTCCGATGTGCTGATTCTTGGAGCCATTCTGTTTTCACTCAGTGTGGCGGGGATTTTTCTCAACCGGAAGAATGTGATTATCCTGTTGATGGCCATCGAGCTGATGCTGTTGGCGGTGAACATGAATTTTATCGCCTTCGCCTATTTTCTCGATGACATTGCCGGGCAGATTTTCGTCTTTTTCATTCTTACTGTTGCTGCGGCTGAGGCGGCAATTGGTCTTGCGATACTGGTCGTCCTGTTCCGAAATCGACATTCCATCGATGTCGAGGATCTGGATTCATTGAAAGGGTAATCATTGTGTTTGAAGATATGCAAAGCATCTACCTCTGGATCGTACTCGCGCCCCTGGCCGGCTCTGTCATCGCGGGTCTGTTTGGCTGGAAAATTGGCCGTGCCGCGTCCCACTGGGTGACCACGCTCGGTGTTGGTATTGCCTGTGTACTGTCGCTCTACGTATTCAAATACATGGTATTCGATGGCGGCGAGCCCTATAACGCCTCGGTCTATACCTGGATGGTGAGCGACGGTATTCGCTTTGAAATCGGCTTCATGGTCGACAAGCTCACCGCGATGATGATGGCAGTGGTGACCTTCGTCTCGCTCATGGTACACATCTATACCATCGGCTACATGCATGACGATCCCGGCTATCAGCGTTTCTTCAGCTATATATCCCTGTTCACTTTTTCCATGCTGATGCTGGTGATGTCCAACAACTTCCTGCAGCTGTTCTTCGGCTGGGAAGCGGTGGGCCTGGTGTCCTACCTGTTGATCGGTTTCTGGTTCAAGCGCGAGTCGGCCATCTATGCCAACCTCAAGGCCTTCCTGGTCAATCGGGTAGGGGACTTCGGTTTCCTGCTCGGCATCGCCGCGATTCTCATGTATTTCGGCAGTCTGGACTACGCTACTGTGTTCGCCAACACCGACAGTGTGCGGGATCAGACCATGCAGATCTTCAATGGCAGTGAATGGTCGGTGATCACCGTCATCTGCATCCTGCTGTTCATCGGAGCCATGGGCAAGTCGGCACAGGTGCCGCTGCATGTCTGGCTGCCTGATTCCATGGAAGGTCCGACTCCGATTTCCGCCCTGATCCACGCCGCCACCATGGTCACCGCCGGTATCTTCATGGTGGCACGCATGTCACCCCTATTCGAGCTGTCGGAAACCGCACTTTCTTTCGTCATGGTCATCGGTGCCATTACCGCCTTCTTCATGGGACTGTTGGGTCTGGTGCAGAACGACATCAAGCGGGTGATTGCCTATTCCACCCTGTCGCAACTGGGTTACATGACCGTGGCGCTGGGAGCCTCGGCCTATGCCGCTGGCATCTTCCATCTGATGACCCACGCCTTCTTCAAGGCGCTGTTGTTCCTCGGTGCCGGTTCAGTGATCATTGCCCTGCACCATGAGCAGGACATTCGCAAGATGGGCAATCTTCGCAAGTACATGCCCATAACCTGGATTACCTTCCTCATCGGCACCCTGGCGTTGATCGGCACACCGTTCTTTGCCGGTTTTTATTCGAAAGACTCCATCATCGAGGCGGTGGGCCATTCCACCATTGCCGGCTCCAGCTTTGCCTATGTCTCGGTATTGCTGGGCGTGTTCATCACCGCGTTGTACAGTTTCCGCCTGTATTTCATCGTCTTCCACGGTGAGGAAAATATCGATCCCCATGCCAGGGAGCATCTGCATGAAAGCCCCTGGGTGGTCACCGTGCCGCTGATCCTGCTGGCGATTCCTTCGGTATTCATCGGCTACATGTATGTCGACAGCATGGCCTTTGGTGACTTCTTCAAGGGGGCGATTTTCGTTGCACCGGAGCACGATGTGCTGGGGCAGCTGGCCGAGGAATTTCATGGAGCCTTTGCCATGACCCTGCATGCCTTTGGCACCCTGCCATTCTGGTTTGCTGCCTCGGGCGTATTTGTTGCCTGGTTCCTGTACATGAAACGTCCGGACATTCCGGCCATGCTCAAGGAAAGGCTGTCGATGGTGTACAGCATCCTTATCAACAAATACGGTTTCGACCGCTTCAATGAAGTCTTTTTTGCAGGCGGCGGGCGTGCCATCGGTTCACTGTTCTGGAAAGTGGGCGACCAGAAGCTCATCGACGGTGTGGTGGTCAACGGTTCTGCCCAGACGGTGGGGGTTGTGGCCGGTCTGATGCGTCATCTACAAACCGGTTATTTGTATACTTATGCGTTCGCCATGATTCTTGGTGTACTGGTTTTACTTGGGATTTTTGTTCTCTAGGGACAATATAATAAGGTTAATCGAATGTTTGCAGACTGGCCATTGTTGAGCCTGGTAATCTGGCTTCCCATCTTTGGGGGCATGTGGGTTCTGTTATCCGGAAGTAATGACCGTGCGCAGTATGCACGTCTTATTGCATTGCTAGTATCCGTAGTGACGTTCCTGGTCTCCATTCCCTTGTGGACAGGATTCGAGCGTGGCACCGCAGCGATGCAATTTGTCGAGAAGGGCGAACAAGCCTGGATACCGGCCTTCAATATCTACTACCACCTTGGTATCGACGGCATCTCCATGCCGCTGATCCTGCTGACCACCTTTGCCACCGTACTCGTGGTACTGGCCGGCTGGAAGTCCATAACCCGGCGAGTCGCCCAGTACATGGCGGCCTTCCTGATCATGGAAGGCCTGATGATCGGCGTGTTTGCGGCACTGGATGCGGCCTTGTTCTATGTGTTCTGGGAAGCAATGCTGATCCCCATGTTTCTCATCATCGGCATCTGGGGGGGCGAGCGCCGTGTCTACGCCACCATCAAGTTCTTCCTCTACACGTTTGCCGGCTCGGTATTCATGCTGGTGGCCCTGTTGTACCTGTATTTCCAGACAGGTAGTTTCTCCATTCTGGACTACCACGCCTACAAGATGGATCTTTCCGTACAGATCCTCATCTTTCTGGCCTTCCTGGTCGCTTTTGCCGTTAAAGTCCCCATGTGGCCGGTACATACCTGGTTGCCCGATGCCCATGTGGAAGCACCTACCGGTGGCTCGGTGATCCTGGCGGCCATCATGCTGAAACTGGGAACCTACGGTTTCCTGCGTTTTTCCTTGCCCATCACCCCCGATGCCAGCCGCGAACTCGACTGGTTGATGATAGCCCTGTCGCTGATCGCCATTGTTTATATCGGCTTTGTTGCCCTGGTGCAGACCGACATGAAGAAGCTCATTGCCTATTCGTCGATTTCCCACATGGGCTTCGTTACCCTGGGTTTCTTCATTGCCTATCGCATCTACGACAATACGGGCAGCTACGATGGTGCCGTAATGGGGCTGGAAGGCGGGATGGTGCAGATGATTTCTCATGGTTTCATTTCCGCTGCCATGTTCCTCTCCATCGGTGTTCTCTATGATCGAATGCACAGCCGTGCCATTAAGGACTATGGGGGGGTGGCCAACCGCATGCCCATCTTCGTCAGCTTCATGGTACTGTTTGCCATGGCCAATGCAGGTCTGCCCGGTACTTCCGGTTTCGTTGGCGAGTTCATGGTCATTCTCAGCGCCTTCAAGGCCAACTTCTGGTACGCCTTCTTTGCTGCGCTGACACTCATCCTTGGAGCATCCTATACCCTGTGGATGGTAAAACGTGTCTTCTTTGGCGAAGTGGCCAATGACAACGTGGCCAAACTGGAAGACATCAACAAGCGTGAGTTCATCATCATGCTGGTCCTTGCGGTCATGGTGTTGCTGATCGGTCTGTGGCCTGCGCCGCTGATCGACGTAATGGAAGCCACGACCCAGAATCTGCTGCAGCAGATGATGACATCGAAACTGTAATCAAGAGTTAATGCGAAAATCAGACTTATGACAAATTTTCAGCTCGCCAATGTGACACCCGCCGCTCCGGAGATCTTCTTGCTCGGTGCGATCTGTCTGGTTCTTGTCATCGACCTGTTCGTCGCGGACAAGAATCGAATCATTACCTATTTCCTGGCCCAGCTCAGTCTGCTCATGACCCTGGTGATCACCCTGTTTACCATCAGCAATGATACCCAGCTGGCTTTTTCCAATCTGTTCGTACGTGACGGCATGGCCGATGTACTGAAAATTGCCATCTACCTGGCCACCTTCGTGGTGTTCCTGTATGCCAAGGACTACCTGCGGGATCGGGATATTTTCAAGGGCGAGTTCTATACCCTGGGCCTGTTTGGTGTGCTGGGCATGATGATCCTGATCTCGGCTCACCATCTGCTGACCATCTACCTGGGTCTCGAATTACTGTCCTTGTCCATGTATGCCATGGTAGCCCTGCAGCGCGATTCCCGCTCATCTTCGGAAGCGGCAATGAAATACTTTGTTCTCGGCGCCATTGCTTCAGGCATGCTGCTCTACGGCATGTCCATCATCTATGGCGTCACCGGCAGTCTGGAGCTTGCCAACGTCGCCTCCAAGATAGGTAATCAGGTTCCCGGAGTTCTGCTGTCGTTCGGACTGGTTTTCATGATCGTCGGTATAGCCTTCAAACTGGGGGCCGTGCCGTTTCACATGTGGTTGCCCGATGTCTACCAGGGCGCACCGACCGCGGTAACACTCTACATCAGTAGTGCACCCAAGCTGGCGGCCTTCGCCATGATGATCCGGCTGCTGGTGGATGGCATGATGGGGCTGCATGAACACTGGCAGGGGATCCTGGTGATTCTTGCGGTGCTGTCCATGGGGCTGGGTAACCTGCTCGCCATTGCCCAGGGTAATATCAAGCGCATGCTGGCCTATTCAGCCATTTCTCATGTGGGTTTTCTGCTTCTGGGCGTGTTGACCGGCACCGATGAAGGCTTTGCCACCTCCATGTTTTATACGCTGGCCTACGTGCTCATGTCGTTGGGTGGTTTTGGCATGGTCATCATGCTCAGCCGCCGGGGCTTCGAGGCCGAAAACCTGGATGACTACAAGGGACTCAATGAACGCAGTCCCTGGTATGCGTTCATGATGCTGATCCTGATGTTCTCCATGGCCGGGGTGCCACCATTCCTGGGCTTCTGGGCCAAACTGGCGGTACTGGAACAGGTCATCAATAATGGCATGCTGTGGCTGGCCATCGTCGGTGTGATTTCCTCCATCATTGGTGCCTTCTACTACCTGCGCATCATCAAGCTAATGTACTTCGACAAGGCCGAGGACACTTCTCCATTGTCCAGCAGTCCCGACATGCAGGTGATGATCAGCTTCAACAGTCTGGCGGTTCTGGGGCTGGGCCTGTTTCCTGGTGGCTTGATGGCGCTTTGCATCAATGCCATAGCAGGATAGCAGGCAAAACGGCGTTAGCCATTCCTGGCCGGGCTGAAAGTGCTTGCGGGTTTCCTCGCATTTTCAATGACTTGGCAGTGAAAATGGTGGCATATTCCTGTGCCGCCAACAGGTTGCCGATAAACTGCTGCATCCGTTCAATATCGAGGTGAGCCATGACAGGCCCGACTATCTGGATTTTTATTACCATTGCGCTCATCGCCGCGAACCTGCCGTGGCTGAGTGATCGTCTGTTCGGGCTCATCCCCTTGCCCAACGGAACCAAGGCCGGCTGGCTGCGCCTGCTGGAGTGGCTGATCTTCTACTTCATTACCGGCGGCATTGCCATTGGGCTGGAAAAGAAGCTCACCGGCGGCATCCATCCCCAGGACTGGGAATTCTATGTCATTGGTTTGTGCCTGTTCCTGGTGTTTGCCCTGCCTGGTTATATCTATCTCTATGATTTTAAAAAGAAAAAATGCAATTACAATTGAACAGCACGCCGACGGTGCATATTGCACCATTTTGACCCCTGATTCAGCCTGATTTGGTCGGGTTTGTTTAAAAACTATCCGTAAAGAGTATACTAGCTGCAATATGCAACTGTGCATGGAGTACAGACATGCAGTTACGCCACAAGTTTTTCATCGTATTATCTCTGCTCAGCAGTATCCCGCTGCTGATCCTGCTGTTCGGTGTGGTCGAACAAATGGAAAAGGAAGTCACCGCCCGTACCCGTGCTGAAATGCAGGGCACCTTGGGCAAGATGCGCGGTGAGATCAATCTGATCATCAATAATCAGAAATCCATTGCCAAGGGGCTCTCCCGTGTACCGGCCGTGCGTACCTTTGCGGTGATTGCAAACAACCCGGCGGCTATTTCCAGCAAGGACTACAGTCGCTACGCCGAAGATCTGGAACAGTTCTTTCTGAATTATCAACATTCGGTTCCCAGTATCCAGGCTCTGCGCTTTATCGACAAGTCGGGCAAGACCCTGGTCAAGGTCAAGGAGGGCAAGCCCATTCTGGCAAGCCACCTGGATACCGAATCCGGGCGCATGTATATCGCGGATCAGTCTAGCCGGCCATTTTTCAAAAGCGCCGTCGAGGGCAAGACGACACTCAGCATGTCAGATTTCGAACTGGGGCAGGTGGATCGCAATGCCGATTTCTGTCCGGCCATGGTGCGCTATTCGGTTCCTATCCGCGATGAAGTCGATAACCTCGAAGGTGTGTTGGTGGTCAATATGTGGGGTCGCCGTCTCGATGCCACCATCGAGGCGGCCTTGGGTGGCCATTCGGTCAATGCCTATATCGTCGAGCTCAACGAGGACAGCAACCGGGACGGAATCTACCTCTATCATCGTGAAACAAGCAAGCGTTTTGCCAACCAGCTGGGTTCCAATCATCGATTCTCCAACGAACTGACAGCGGATGAATGGCAGCAGATAAAAAACAAGCACAGCAGTGGCAGTCTGTTCAAGCAAGATGGACGAATGCTTTTTTATACCAAGATATCCCCCTACCAGGATCGGCAGACAAAATGGCTGCTGGTCATCGAAACCGGCTCGAGCAATGTCTATGCACCAATCAACAAGATGCGCCGTTCCATCTGGTTCCTGCTGGGAATACTGCTGGTAGTCAGTGTCCTGATCGCCATATGGACATCGGACAGACTGACCAAACCGGTACGCCATCTGGCAGAAATCATGCGCGGTTACGCCGATGGCAACCGTGCCCTGCGTTTCGACAAGCCGCGTAACACCGAGGATGAAATTGGCCAGGCTGGCCAGGCCTTCAATTACCTGGCAGAAAAACTGGAATCAACAGAAAAAGAACGAGCCAATGCCGTGCGTGCCGCCTGCCAGTCCGAGCGACTGGCTGCACTTGGCCAGCTTGCCGCCGGTATCGGCCATGAAATCAACAACCCGTTGATGAACATCATGTCACTGGCATCACTGGTGGAAGAGTCGCTGGAATCCACTGAAACAGAAAAGAAAAATGATCTGCAACTGCTGAAAAAAGAGGGTGAGCGTTGTGCCCGTATCGTGCAGGGGATTCTCAGCTTTGCCAGGGAAAAGAAACCCAGCTACGAACCCTTCGATATGGCCAAGCTGCTCGAAGAAACCCTGCAACTGCTCCATCATCGAATCGAATCTGCCAATATCCACCTCAAAGAGAATATCGATCCTGACCTGCATATGGAAGGGGATGCCAGCCTGCTGCAACAGGTTCTGGTCAATATCATCTTGAATGCCATCCAGGCCTCACCGGAACATTCTGTATTGAAGATCAATGCCAGTGAAACCAACGGCAAGATCATCATCGAGGTCATTGATTCCGGAGCCGGGATCAACAACAAGCATTATTCCAAGATATTCGATCCATTTTTTACTACCAAAGAGGAAGGCGAGGGAACCGGACTTGGGCTGTCCATCAGTTACGGTATCATCCAGCGCCATCAGGGTAACCTGAGTATCGTAAACAATCAGGCCGGTGGTGTAGTCGTCACCATCAGTTTACCCGTTTCCGTCAATTTTGAAACCAGTACCCAGGTCATGAAGGAGGCAAGCCATGCCGGATAAAACCACTCGAATCCTGTTTGTGGATGATGATGTCGTAACCTGCCGGGTCATGCAGAGAAATTGCGACAACGCCCATTACCACTGCCAGGTCTATCAGGATGCGCGAAAATGCCTCGCCAGTTTCAATGAAGAAGGTGCAGACATCATTATTACCGATCTGCGTATGCCCGGCATGAATGGTTTTGAATTTCTTTCTGAAGTCCGGGCCATCGACAAGGATGTTCCCGTGCTGGTCATGACCGGCTATTCATCGGTGGAAAATGCTGTGGAGGCGATGAAACGTGGTGCATCGGATTTCATCAAAAAACCATTCGACTTTACCGAGCTTCGCCTGCTCATTGAGCGAACCCTGAAAAATGCACGTCTGAAAACCGAAAACATGTTGCTAAAGCGTGAGTTGGGTAACAAGCGCAATCGCTTTGGCATGATCGGTGACACACCGGTGATGAAAACCCTGTTTACCACCATAGAAAAAGTCGCCGAAGTTTCCTGCAGCGCGGTGATCACCGGCGAAACCGGGACGGGCAAGGAACTGGTAGCAAGAGCATTGCATGACTACAGTCCGAGAAGTGACGCGCCCTTCGTTGCTGTCGACTGTGGGGCATTGACCACCACCTTGCTGGAAAGTGAACTGTTTGGTCATGAAAAGGGCGCCTTTACCGGGGCAACCCAGCGCAAATATGGCCTTATCGAACAGGCAAACGGTGGCACCCTGTTTCTTGACGAAATCTGCAATATCTCCGATACCATGCAGGTCAAGCTGATGCGGGCCATAGAGGAAAACTGCATCACCCGGGTGGGTGGCAGCACCAGTATCCCGGTTGATGTGCGAGTGATTGCCGCCAGCAACCAGAATCTGGAATACATGGTCGATCAGGGCAAACTGCGCAGTGATTTCTTTCACCGTCTGAATGTCGTGACCCTGCATGTACCGCCCCTGTCCGAGCGCAGGGAAGACATTCCCGCCATCGTCGACAAGTTCATTGCCGAGTTCAATGAACGTTACCAGCGACGTGTCCAGGGCTTTGACAATATTTCCCTGCAACGCCTTTGCATGGCCAGCTGGCCGGGCAACATCCGTGAACTGCGTAACGTGGTGGAACGCTGTGTGATCCTGGCGGATGGGCCGACCCTGTACTGGGAAGCCTACGATGAGGAGATGGTCATCGATCTGAAAACCCCGGTCAAATTTTCCGATGATGAATTCTTCTCCTTGACAGATCTGGAAGAAAAATATATCAACCACGTTCTCAAGTGCTTCAATGGCAAAAAGACCAAGGCCGCCGAAGTACTGGGGATCGACAAGACAACATTGTGGCGCAAGCTGCGACGTTATGAGGAGGGGACAGAATTGGTGTGAAATGCAGAATATAATCATTTATGGGATGCAAATTGCAGCAATTTAACACTTGCCAGCTCTGGCAAGGAAACAGGGTTAGTTTCAAGTAGTTGTAAACATTAATAAAAATACTGAAGTCTGCGAGTGGTATGAAGCTTGCAAACAGAAGTATTACAACAATCTAGACATCCATATCGGAGGAGATAGCATGAAGTCAGCTTTTAACAAGACATTTTTACTCTTAACCATCGTACTGCTGGGTCTGGGAATGACCTCAGTTCAGGCCGGTTCCGCCAAAAACGGTTATGATAAACAGAAAGTCGTATACCACATCAACAACATCCACACTGCCAAGGGTGCATTGCGTAACGTCAAGAATCACCTCAATGCACTGGGTGATGATAATGTCGAAATCATTGTTGTCACACACAGCAGTGGTGCCTTTGCGCTGGTCGATGGTGCAATGGGTAAAAAAGACAAGAAAACCGGCAAGGTCTATGATTTCAACGACACCATCGCCAGCCTGGCCAATCGTGGTGTGAAATTCCAGATTTGTGCCAACACCATTCGTGGCAAGAAAATCGACAAGAACAAGATCAGCGAATTTGCTGAAATTGTACCTTCCGGTGTTGCCCAGGTTGCCGACCTGCAGCAAAAAGGTTACCTGTACGTCAAACCCTGAGACGTAACAACCGGCTCAAGAGACGGGTGCCCTGGCACCCGTTTTTTATTTGCCTGGTTAGAAAAATTTGTGGGTGGATATGGTTGTGTCTCTGTTTCAAGTTGTTGATATTCTGATAATTATAATGGCGCAATGAGACCTGTTGTCTTAACAGGATGTTGAAAAAGTCCCTCCCTGGACTTTTTCAACCCGGGAACGGAAAACACGGTTTGCCGTTCCCTCACATTTTCAATGACTTGTGGTCATTGAAAATGGCGGTGCTTCCCTGCACCTCACACAGGCTGTCGAATAACGGCGTTTTTCAACAGTCTGCTAAAACGCCAGCCCGGATTCCTTTGTGCTTCATCCTAGCCATACTTATTTCGACCCTCGTCCCTTGTTTTCCAGTATCTGCCAGTGAAAAAAAAGGCGTACATTTCTGTACGCCTCTACCTCTACCACAAGGGAGATATAAACTGTTGTGATTACTTATCCAATCTTGGCCTCAGAGCTTCCACTGTTGCCGGTATTGTCCTTCCATGAAATCTTCAGCGTATCACCGGATTTGGCACCGCCAAAACGGAATGACAGGAAAGGGTTCTTGGACACACCCGGTCCCCACATGCAATTTAGCACAGATTTTCCGTTGTGTTCACAGGCGACTTCCGTGATGTACTGGGGTGGGATTTTCTTGCCGGTTTTCTTGTCCTTGCGCAAGCCCGTTTCCATGGGGTGGAAAATGATGGCTTTTACCATGGTCTTGTCCTTGTCCATCCAGGCACGGATTTTCATTTTATTTTTCATCTATTCTCTCCTCCTGCTCTAACCGCCACAGCCGCCAAGGGTAACCTTGACGGCTTTCTTCGCGGTATACAATTTACCCCCTGCCTTGACCACGGCAACCACATCGGATGTCTTGGCCATCTTGAAGCGTCCGGTAATGAACCCATCGGCCATGTTGCTCATTTCATAAGAAGCGGAAAGCGGGAAGGTATTCACAGGAACAAAGATCGAAATGCTTTCGACGTCAGGCAGGGTTGTTTTTACGGTAACGGAAACCACCGCACCATTTTCGGCAATATCCGGTGCCTTGACGGTAATGTCCTTGTTATCCACCGGTTGGGTGTCGCCAATCAGGGCCTGCATGGCATCCGGGTATTTTTTTGCTTTGAAAGCCTGTTCGGGCCAGGCGGCCAGTACCATCCGTGGGGTCAACAGGTTGGCTCCGGCAGCGACAGCCAGCGTGCTGGCCGCCATACCGGCTTTCAGCAAGGTTCTGCGTTGCTGTTTCATGCGTGGGGTTTCCTCCAGATCATTTGAAATTTGATATTGTCATAACTTCTTTTATCAAATGCAATTAACAGGCCAATAAAATAGCCCATGATAATCAACAAGATAGAATGTCCAGACATGGCAGTCACGCACACTTTCTGCATTATGCAACCCTGAGTCATTGCAAAATATCACAAACCGGCCCAAATTCAGCACCGGCCGTCGCCAAAGTCCCAAAAATCGAGACAGGGCAAGCGCATACTCACCTTGCCCCGCTCACTAACCGGATATGTGGCAGTATGCTCTTGCCTTGGAAATCGAGATAAATAATGCCGCTATGTGCTTGTAAAACAGCAAAAAGTCCGTATAATGCGCTTTTCTGATGCGGGGTGGAGCAGTCCGGTAGCTCGTCGGGCTCATAACCCGAAGGTCGTTGGTTCAAATCCAGCCCCCGCTACCAAAATTCAGATACAAACGGGGCACCAGAAATGGTGCCCCGTTTGTATTTGTGCCGTCCAAACTGCGCATGAGGGTCGGACCAGCACAGGTCTTTGAAAAGAAAAGAAAAAATCCCGATAAATGGCCATTATATTGGCTTAAACCCGCCATTTTGATACCAAAATCATGCTGATAGCGCTGTCCCGTTGACAGCCTCTCACTCAGGAAGCAGGCGGGGAGATCTTCCTGCATACATAAACGGGGCATGGAGCTTATCGTCTGGCAATTGATGCCTCTGTACGCCATTGCTCTGTCATTTGCGCCTGTGTGCTGCGGAGCCAGGGAAATCTGCCGATATCCATGTTCTAATGAGTCAGCACCGGTGTGTCTGGCCGGCTTGGTCGTTTTCCCCGAATTCAGGATGTTTGTGATGCAACGCGTGTTTTCCGTTTTTCTGTCCCCTTTTTTGCTGATGGCTCTGTGGCCGCCGCTGGCGCTGGGGAACGAGTATGTCAATGACGATTTCTACCAGATCGAGCAGCTGCGGCTGGACAATGGCTTGCGGGTGATCCTCAAACCCCGGGGAGAGGCCAACAATGTGGCGATCCGCCTGGTGGTCAATACGGGGATGAGGGATTTCCCCTGTGGCAAGCGCGAGGTGCCACACTTTCTCGAACACATGATGTTCAATGGCACCAGCAAGCATACGGAGAGTGAGCTGGATACGCTCATCGAGACCAATGGTGGTAGCTGGAATGCTGGAACAGGGTCATACGCCACGTATTATGAAGTCAACATCTACAGCCCACGGGCCGGGGTGGCTATTGATGTCTTGCATGAAATCTTTACCGATAGCCTGTTCGATGAGCAATCGTTTGTCACCAGCCGTAATGTTTTGTTGCGTGAGATGGGCAGTGCCACCAGTTACTTCAAGCGACTGCTCAACAATCTGGGCATAGGCCTGATCACGAATGCACCATTGCACAACCTCTATCCCGGCGTGATTCTCGAATGTGATGAACAGCAGACGGCCAGCACGGTCGAGCGGCAGGATATTCTCGATGCTTTCGGCAGGTACTATACAGCTGATAACATGAGCCTGATTCTGGTTGGCAAGTTTGACAGGGACAGGCTGCTCGACAGGATCAGAGCCACCTTTGGCCGTATGGCTGTGAGTCAGCCGGAACGGCCCTTGCGTCCCACTCCCGAGCCTGTCAGGCTGCAGGGAAACCGCTGGTTCGAAGGTGTGGGTAACCAGTTGTTCAGTCGCAATGCACTGGTTCTGTACGAATATCGAATAGGTGTGCCCTATGGCAAGGATTATTTTGCTCTGGATATTCTGGCAAACCTCATCGACAAGATGATGTATGAGCGCCTGCGTATCGATGAGGGGCTTGCCTATACCCCCGGTGCGGGTGTGGCCTATTTCCATGAGGCGGGCATATTTTTTCTCAGCAGCAAAGGCAAGGTCGAGGATGCCAAGAAGATGGAGGGCATCATGAATGGCATCATGGAGGATCTGGATAATGGCCTTATGACCCGTTCGCTGTTTGAAAAAAACCGGCAATCGATTCTGCTTTCCGAGGCAATGGGCATGGAAAGCAACTCCGATTATGCCGACTATTATGCGGTCAGCCTCAATGAACTCGATCGTCTGGGAGAATTTCAGAACTATGAGAAGGGGATTGCGTCAGTCACCCTGGAAGATGCTCAGTCCACCTTTACCCGGTTGCTGGGCAAGGACAGACGATTTACGGTTATCAAGAAGCCGCTTATGTCCAGAGACCAGTTGTGGCTGCTGATAGGTGGTGGACTTGTGTTGCTGGCTTTTACCCTCTTTCTGCTTCTGCGCCACCGCTGGGTTCACCGGCGATCATCCGCTACGGGATGATTGGCGAACCCTGCCAGGTTTCGTGAGGCAGTTGCTCGCGCGGTTTCCGGGAGCATCTCTCCGGATGAGCCATGACATGTCGGCTTTACTTGTACTGTTATCATGGTTATGGTGCAGAGAGTCCTTTTTTCCTGCTGTGAGGCGATTTTCTCCACAGATTCTGATTCGGGAATACTTCGATGCACCAACTTCTTGAAAATCTGAAAGCCATCATCATTCCTGCCGCACGAGAAGAACTGCTGCCGCATTTTTCCCTGGCCCCGGCTTCTCGGAAAGCCGATGGCAGCGTGGTGACCGAGGTGGATCTGGCCATGCAGCGGCGGCTGGCACAACAGTTGCTGTCACTGCGGCCGGAGGCCGCTTTTCTGGGTGAGGAGATGAGTGCCGATGAGCAGACGGCGGTGCTTGAAAGCGGTCAGGCCTTGTGGTGCCTGGATCCTCTGGACGGGACGGGCAATTTCGTCAATGGCATTCCCTATTTTGCCGTATCGCTGGCCTTGCTGGAGAAAGGGGGGGTGGTGCTGGGAATGGTCTATGATCCCATCCGTGACGAGTGCTTCATGGCGGCCAGGGGGCAGGGCGCCAGTCTCAATGGCGAACCGTTGCGGCTGACGACGTCCGGTCGAACTCTGAAACAGACGGCAGCCATCGTTGATTTCAAACGCCTGTCCACCCCACTTGCCGTGCGCCTGGTGAGTGAATCACCGTTTGCCTCGCAACGCAATTTTGGTGCTTCGGCACTGGACTGGTGCTGGCTGGCGGCGGGCCGGGGGCAGCTCTACCTGCATGGCAGGCAGAACATCTGGGACTATGCGGCAGGCAACCTGATTTTTGCCGAGGCCGGAGGCCGGGCGGTGACCCTGCAGGGGGAGCCGGTGTTCATCAACAGGCTGGTGGGCCGTTCGGTGGTGGCGGCAGTGGACGAGACGCTGTTTGCCGAGTGGACACGGTGGCTGGCGGTTCCTCTGGCCAATTCCTGATATCTCGCTTCATTCAATCGTCACAGGAGGCTTCGAGCATGACCATCTTGAAGGGATCGGTGACGCGATCAAGGTTGTGATTCGAGTACCATTGATCCTGCAGCTCATAGGCCTGGACTTCCAGGTGGCCCAGGCAGGAGGAGTTCTGTTTGCCATTGGACCACTGCACATAGTGCACCAGTTCGTGTAACAGTCGGCCCTGATCCTCGATGCTGGCCACATCGAAGTGGCTGGGCAGGTAGATGGTATAACGTTTGTTATAAAAGCCTTTTATCGCCGCCGCCTGGCACTGGCCCTTGTTGTCGATGCCATAATTCTTGCAGATATTGTTTTCCTCGGTGAGGACGATATTCGGCAAGCTGCCATGTATGTCATAGGGGGTCTGGCTGCCGATCCAGATCAGCATGAGTATCACTATATCCTGCATGGTTTTATACCTTTGGCACTCTCTTATAAAGCAATAGCTCAAAAAACGGTCAATTGACAGGAAAATGGCCAGGAAAGTGGTTAATGATTGAAAAATATAAGGAAAGTCTGGTTTATTCTGAGCTTCCCGCGGCACGGGTGTGTCGTTAAAATCAGCATCATCAAGCGATTGATTTCGTGAGAGAAACAAAAATCACACTGTTCGTATTTCGGCCTTTGAACAATTCATCCATTGAATTGTCCAGAGGCCAATAAAAAAACTGGAGGTTTCCCTGAAACGTTCTATATTGAACAGCATGTGATTTCATCGGGCGGCCTGGTGGCAAGTAATTTGTCGCATTTGCCACAGCTAATTTGTCGTATTTGATTCAAGTCAAGGAGCACCATCGGGTTATGACTGACAATTCTGCTCTGATAATCTTTGAGCCATTCAGTTTTTGATTGTTGTATATATATGAATCAAAACAGTCGGTATTTTTCCACCTTGCTGATTCTTTTTCTGATTAGCCTGACTAATGCCTTTGCCATCGACTTTGATATCGATGCGGACAGGCATGCCTTGTTTTCCCAGTATTTTCCGCAAGCCAACAGCTTCAAGCCCAGCGAAGACAAGCCCCATGTCTTTGCCGCCTACAAAAATGATGAGCTGCTGGGCTATATTTTCCAGACCAGCGAGCTGGTTTCCATCCCGGCCTATTCGGGCAAACCGGTCGATATTCTGCTGGGACTGGATGTCAACGGGGTAATGACCGGAGCCAAGGTCACCGAGCACCATGAGCCTATCCTGCTGGTGGGGATTCCGGAGTCTTCTCTGGACACCTTCGTCAAACAGTATATCGGCAAGTCGGTGACCGACCACATCAAGGTTGGTTCGGGCAAGCAGAAGGGCTATGTGAACATCGATGCCATCACCGGGGCCACGGTCACCGCCATGGTCATCAATCAGACCATCAGCCGGGCCAATCACAAGCTGGCCATGGCCAAGGGGATCATCAAGGATGCCTCTGAACAGATCATGCCGGCCGAAATCATCATGGACAAGTTTGAAAAGGCCGACTGGCCTACCCTGATGGGGGATGGCAGCATCCGCAACCTGCACCTTACCGTCACAGATGTGGACAAGGCCTTCGAGGGTACCGAAGCCGAGGGTGTCAAGGATATCGGTTGTGATGCGGAGGATGAGGACACCGACTGCAATGAATTTATCGACCTGTATTACACTCTGTTGAATGTCCCGACCATTGGTCGCAACCTGCTGGGAGATGACCAGTACGACTGGCTGATGAAAGAACTCAAGCCGGGTGATTATGCGGTTGCCCTGATGGCCAACGGCCTGTTTTCCTTCCGTGGCAACGGTTTTGTGCGGGGCGGGATTTTTGACCGTATTCAGCTGCAGCAAAGTGGCAATATCATCACCTTCCGGGATCTGGATTATTTCCGCCTGAATGACGTGTACGCAGAAAACATGCCGGAGTTTTCGGAAATGGCCATTTTTATCATCCGTGCCGCCAATGACTTCGATCCCGGCAGCCCCTGGCAGCTGGAATTACTGGTGCGCCGGCAGACCGGCCCGCTGAGCAGTGTATTTACCAGTTTCTTTGGTGACTACCAGCTGCCGGAAAAATACTTTACCCGTCCGGCACCACCGCCTTCCGCCGAGATGGAAGAGCAGCCATTGTGGGTCAGTATCTGGCTACAACGAAAGGTTGAAATCATCATTCTGGTGATTGCGCTGATCACCCTGACAACGGTGCTGATGTTTCAGGATTTTCTGGTCAAGTTCCCGGTTATCCTCGAGCGTTTCCGTCTTGGCTTTACCCTGTTCACCATCTTCTTTATTGGTTATTACACGCTGGCACAACTTTCCGTGGTCAATGTGCTAACCTTTGTTCAGGCACTGATGCATGAGTTCCGCTGGCAGACATTCCTGATGGATCCACTCATCTTTATCATCTGGGCTTATGTCGCCATGAGCCTGCTGTTGTGGGGGCGGGGGATCTTCTGTGGCTGGCTCTGCCCCTATGGCGCGATGCAGGAACTCATCAACAAGATTGCCCGCCATTTCAAGGTCCGTCAGTGGGAATTTCCGGATGCCGTGCATGAACGTCTGTGGGCCTTGAAGTACATGATTCTACTGGGACTTTTCGCTGTCTCCTTGCAGTCTCTGTCCCAGGCGGAGCGGCTGGCAGAAATCGAGCCTTTCAAGACGGCGATTACCCTGCACTTTGTACGAGACTGGGGCTATGTGGTCTATGCGGCAGGCCTGTTGTTGATTTCGATCATCAACCGAAAGTTTTATTGCAAGTATCTTTGTCCGCTGGGTGCCGCACTGGTGATCCCGGGAAAATGGCAACTGTTCAACTGGCTGAAAAGACGCAAGGAATGCGGTAAACCTTGCCAGATATGTGCCAATGAATGTGAGATCCGTGCGATCGATAAGAATGGTGTCATCAATACCAATGAATGTCATTATTGCCTGGACTGCCAGATCACCTATTTCGATGATCACAAATGTCCACCGCTGATCAAGAAACGCAAGAAAAGGGAAAAGGCCAGCGCATTCGTCAGCAAGGAGATTCAGCAGAAGCTGGAAGCTGCGAAGGCATGACCCGATTTTTTTTTATCACCATCGTTGCAGTAATAAAACTAATTGTGTCAACCGGAGGGTACTATGAGTAAGAAAGACAGTAAAAACGACAAGTCAGGCCTGACAAGACGTCAGTTCATTAATGCCACAGCACTGGCCGGTCTGGCAGGGACGACCGGCCTGGGTGCAGGGCTGATCCCCGCGGCCCATGCCAAAACCAAACATCCCAAGGGGACCGTTGGTCCGGGTGAACTCGACGAGTACTATGGATTCTGGAGTGGTGGTCACTCGGGCGAGGTTCGGATTCTCGGTGTGCCTTCCATGCGTGAGCTGATGCGCATCCCCGTATTCAACATTGACAGTGCCACAGGCTGGGGGATCACCAACGAAAGCAAGGAAATACTCAAGGGTGGTGGTGGCCCCTACCTCAACGGCGATGCCCATCACCCGCACATGAGCATGACCGATGGCCGCTATGATGGCAAATATGTGTTCATCAACGACAAGGCCAACACCCGGGTTGCCCGTATTCGCTGTGACATCATGAAAACGGACAAGGTGATATCCATCCCCAATGTCCAGGCCATTCATGGTTTGCGTGTACAGAAAGTGCCGCACACCAAATATGTGTTCTGTAATGCCGAGTTCCGTATTCCCCATCCCAATGATGGGCGCGACATCAATGATCCGAGCAAATACCTGACCATGTTCAATGCCATCGATGCCGAAAAGATGGAAGTGGCCTGGCAGGTGATTGTCGATGGCAACCTGGACAACACCGATGCCGACTACAAGGGCAAGTATGCCTGCTCCACCTGTTACAACTCGGAAGGCGCGGTAGACCTGCCTGGTACCATGCGTAACGAACGTGACTGGGCAGTAGTGTTCAATATTCCACGTATCGAAGATGCGGTGAAGGCTGGCAAGTTTACCACCCTGGGTGATTCCAAGGTGCCGATTGTCGATGGTCGCCACGGTTCTGAATACACCATGTATATTCCGGTGCCCAAGAGTCCCCATGGTCTGAATACCTCACCGGACGGCAAGTACTTCGTTGCCAACGGCAAGCTGTCACCCACTGTCACCATCATCGATATCGACAAGATAGATGACTGGTTCGATGGCAAGCTGAAGGATGAGCGTGATGTGGTCGTGGGCGAACCCGAGCTGGGTCTTGGACCATTGCATACCGCCTTCGATGGCCGTGGCAATGCCTATACCACGCTGTTCATCGACAGCCAGATCGCCAAATGGAATGTGGCCGATGCCATCAAGGCCTACCAAGGCAAGAAGGTCAATTACATCCGCCAGAAACTTGATGTCATGTACCAGCCGGGCCACAACCATACCACCATGGGTGAAACCCGCGATGCCGATGGCAAGTGGCTGGTTTCCCTGTGCAAGTTCGCCAAGGACCGGTTCCTGCCCGTTGGCCCCTTGCATCCGGAGAACGATCAGCTCATCGACATCTCCGGTGATACCATGAAACTGGTGCATGATGGCCCGACGTTTGCCGAGCCCCATGACTGTATAATTGTGCATCGCAGCAAGATGAAGCCACTGAAGATATGGAAACGCAATGATCCATTTTATGCCAAGACCACTGCCATGGCCAAAAAAGACGGCATCGTGCTGGAAAAGGACAACAAGGTTGTCCGGCATGGTAACAAGGTCCATGTCTACATGACTTCGATTGCGCCCAACTTTGGCATGACCGACTTTACCGTCAAGCTGGGAGATGAAGTTACCGTGGTGGTAACCAATCTGGATCAGATTGAGGACGTGACCCATGGTTTTACCATGACCAATCACGGGGTGGTCATGGAAATCGGGCCGCAGCAGACTTCCTCGGTAACCTTTATCGCAGACAAACCCGGTGTACAGTGGTTCTACTGTCAATGGTTCTGTCATGCACTGCACATGGAAATGCGTGGTCGCATGCTGGTTGAAGTCTGAAAGTGAAAGCGGGTGGCTGTGCAAGCGGCCACTCGCATTTTTTCAGTTCAAAACAGATGATTCCGCGCCTGAGCAGGTTTATTCCGGTTATTTCCGTCTTGAGCTGTACATGACACATGTTGTTCTATATAAAGTCAGTCGCTGATCCTTTTTTCCCCGGATATTCGTAATACGCCTGATGACCCAGTATTTCTATCTGTTTGTTCTATTTTCCGTTGCACTGCTGGTTGATCCCTCAAATGTATTTGCAAGGCAGATTCAGGTTACACCTGCCAGTGATTTGACCGAGGTGATGAATGCTGCCGAGCCAAATGATATTCTGCTGTTTTCTCCGGGCGAATACTCGGGTACGCTGCTTGTCGACAAAAGCCTGACTATCAAAGCAGAACCCGGTGTGGTTTTCGATGGGCACGGTAAAGGCAATATCATTCTGGTTCGGGCGCCAAATGTCACCATCGAGGGTTTTGTCCTGTGCAACTCGGGCATGAATCTTACCGAGATGAATGCCGCTGTTTTTGTCGAAAGAACCGCAAAAAATGTATTGATAAAAAACAATGTATTCAAGAACAATCTGTTTGGCATCTGGCTCGATGCGGCTCATGATGCCACGGTAATTGGCAATCGGATTAGTGCAGATCAACGCATACGCTCCCAGGACCGGGGTAACGGTATTCATCTTTATTATGTGGAGGGAGCAGAAATTGCAGAGAACGAAGTCTGGCATACCCGGGATGGTATCTATATCGATACCAGTAACAACAATGTATTAAGAGACAATAATCTGCATGATCTGCGTTATGGCATTCATTACATGTATTCGTACAATAACCGTATCGAAGGCAACTACACCCATAATACCCGCACCGGCTATGCTCTGATGCAGTCCAAATACCTGACGGTTCTTAACAATCGCTCGGAAAATGACGAGAACTACGGCATCCTCATGAATTTCATCACCCACAGTACCCTGAAGTACAACCGGGTCATCAATGTCCGCAAGGGAATCACGCCCGGTTATTCCGGAAGCGGAATCAGCGGCGCCGAAGGCAAGGCCCTGTTCATCTACAATTCGGTGTTCAATACGCTGGCAGACAACCTGTTTGCCGACAGTGACATTGGTATTCATCTTACCGCAGGCTCCGAAGACAACAGCATCCATGGCAACAGTTTTGTCAACAATTATACCCAGGTCAAATACGTCTCCAACCGCAAGCAGGAATGGTCAAAAAATGCTCGCGGGAATTACTGGAGCAATTATCTTGGCTGGGATCTCAACGGTGATGGTATCGGTGATCGCCCCTTCGAACCCAATGACAATGTCGATAAACTGTTGTGGAAATATCCGCTGGCGAAACTGTTGATGAACAGTCCTTCGGTGCAGATATTGCGCTGGGCACAGATGCAGTTTCCTGTATTCAAGTCACCGGGGGTAACCGACAGTTATCCCCTGATGCAGCCTGTTCGGCTTCCATCGACCAGCACCAAGAGACTGCCTTCCCTATGAAAGCCAAAGCCGCCATCCATTTCGATCATGTTGTCATGCGCTTTGGCAAGCTGCGGGCGGTCAATGGGATAAGTATGGATATCGAGCCGGGTCAGGTTGTCGGCCTGCTCGGCCACAATGGTGCGGGCAAGACGACCAGCATAAAAATGATTCTGGGCATCCTCAAACCCACTACGGGTACGGTCAGGGTATTTGGCCATGATCCGGCCGCTGACAGGAACATGGGCGGACTGCGTGAGCAACTGGGCTACCTGCCGGAAAACCTGAGTTTTTACCCGCAGCTGACCGGCCGGGAAACGCTGCAGTATTTTGCCCGTCTCAAGGGCGCCAGCGGGCAGGAGCAGAAACAGCTTCTTGAGGAAGTGGGACTGATGCACGCCGCCGATCGGCGGGTGAAAACCTATTCCAAAGGCATGCGTCAGCGCCTGGGGCTGGCGCAGGCACTGCTGAACCAGCCAAAGCTGCTGATCCTCGATGAGCCAACCGTGGGGCTCGATCCGGTTGCCACTCGGGATCTGTACAGCAAGATCGAAGCACTCAAGCAACAGGGAACAACGGTGATCCTCTGTTCACATGTTCTGTCGGGTATCGAGGAGTATATCGATCGGGCCCTGATCCTCTCTGCCGGCAAGATCCTCGCCCAGGGCAGTATCAATGAACTGCGCCAGAAAGCCCGCCTGCCCATGACTATTTCAGTAAGAGGCCAGATTGACAACCAGGACTGGCTGACGGCAAAAGGGGTGACCACCCGGAAGATCAATGGCAGCCACTATGAACTTTCCGCGGCAGCCAGCCACAAGCTGGACTTGTTGCGTGCGCTTGCCAACGAGAAAAATGTCGAGGACATCGAGATCAGCATGCCGAGCCTGGAGTCGATTTATACCTATTACAATACTATCGACCAGCCAACAGCAGATCGTTCACCTGCAGTCGAGGTGAACCATGACTAACAAGATTCTTGTTGTTGCCGCAAAGGAATTCAAGGACGGTCTGCGTAACCGCTGGGTTGCCGGCATTACCGTGGTACTGGCCCTGTTTGCCATGGCCATATCCTATTTTGGCGCTGCCGCATCGGGCATGGTGGGTTTTACCTCACTATCGACGACCATTGTCAGCCTCTCGAGTCTGGCGATATTTCTCATCCCACTGATTGCCCTGATTCTGGCCTATGACAGTATCGTCGGTGAAGAAGAGCAGGGTACCCTGATCCTGCTGCTGACCTACCCCCTGAAGCGCAGTGAACTGCTGATTGGCAAGTTTACCGGTCATGCGGCGATGATGGCCCTGTCCACCCTGCTGGGGTTTGGCTCGGCCGGGTTGTTGATTGCCTTTTTCTCCGCTGAGGTGGATCTGCAGGAATTGCTGATCGCCTACAGCATGTTTATCGTCACGTCTATTCTGCTTGGCTGGGTGTTCATTGCTCTGGCTTACCTGGTCAGTGTCATCTCCAGTGAAAAGAGCAAGGCATCGGGGGTGGCATTGATCATCTGGTTTGCCTTCGTGTTCGTTTTCGATTTGTTGCTGCTGGGGTTGCTGGTGGCCACAGGCGGGGCAGTGGGGGATGCCCTGTTTGGCTGGCTGTTGTTGCTCAACCCCACGGATATCTTCCGTCTGATCAATCTGGGTAGTTTCGAGGCCACCCAGGTGCAGTCCGGACTGGCCTCCATTGCCGACAAGAAGATGATCCAGCCACTGGTGCTCTGGAGTGCACTGCTGGTCTGGATAGTTGTGCCTGGTTTTCTGGCTGTCTGGCGCTTCAACAAGCGGGTTATCTGATGTTGTCCATGCGCATGAAATATCGGCTGTTAGCCCGGTTCGCTGGCCTGGGGATGATTTGGCTTGCACTTGTGATGTCGGCCTGCAATTCGGACAGCCAGGATACGGCCAGTCACCCGCCGGTAGAAATAACCACGGGGGATGAATGCCACCTGTGTGGCATGTACATCAACAAGTTTCCCGGTCCCAAAGGGGAAGCCTATGTGCGTGGTAATCGCCAGGCTCTGAAGTTCTGTTCGACCCGTGATCTGTTTGCCTATGTATTGCAACCCGATGTACAAACCATCGTCAGGGAAATCTATGTCCATGACATGGGCAAGACAGACTGGCAGAAGCCCGCCACCCAGGCGGACTATTTTACCAATGCCCGCACGGCCTGGTATGTTGTTGACTCGCCCGTCAAGGGTGCCATGGGGCATACCCTGGCCTCGTTTGCAAGAAAACAGGATGCCGAGAATTTCATCAGGCAACACGGTGGCAGGCTGTTGCGCTTCGAGGACATCACACTCGAGGTCATCAGTGATGTGCAAAAGAAATCACACCTGGAGCATGAGTGACTCTGCCGCCGGCAACGGATCGAGAACAATCAGGTAGGGTGCAATAACCGAAGGGCCTTGCACCGTGGAGGTCGCGGCGGTGCAATACACTGTTACTGCTACCAGAATCGTCTTATGTCCGCCTCTTTTGGCAGGCTGTCTTGTTCCAGCAGAAAATCGGCAAATTTTCTCGCATAGTAGGGAATCATCATGGTGCCCTTGGAGCCAAAGCCATTGAAGATGCTCAGTTGTGGTATTTCCGGATGCCGGCCAATGAATGGCAGGGTATCTTTTGTGCAGGGCCGTACCCCGGCCTGCTGGTCGATGAGCTGGTGGGCCGGGGGCGTTTCAAACAGCGTACCGAGTTCTTCGAGCAATTCGGTACGGGTCGTCGTGGTGATCCGTTCATCGAGTCGGCTGCGTTCATAGCTGGCCCCAAAGCGGAACAGCCCCTCCTGTGAACCTGACAGGGGCAGCAACCACTTGCTGCCATTGATGATGCGGTCGTCGGGGATCTGCGCCAGCCGGAGGGTGAGGATTTCTCCCTTGGCGGGTTGAAAGGGCAGCCAGTCGAACCAGGGATTGTGCATTGCCTTGTAGCCTTCGCAAAATATGATCTGCCGTGCCCTGGTTCCCTTCAGGCTTGTACCATTGTGCTCCAGAACGATGTCACCGGGCCGAACAGACTGGCAGGAATAACTGTGTGCCCTGGCAAGATAGTCTCGCATGCTGTCGAGCAGGCTGACCGTATCCAGATGACCGGTCTGGCGTTGCTGGAAGCTGCCGAGGGGATCCCTGAAGGGTGACTGACTGTTGACCGGGTAGGTTTTTCCCAGGAAGCCGGCGTAGGCCGGATCGGCACGGCGCTTTTCCAGTACCTGCTTTTCCTTTTCACTGCGGATCAGGCGCAGCATTTCCTTTGCATGAAAGAATCGATGGTCAAAAAAGGTCTGCAGCGATGCATAGAATTCAGTGGCGGCAGACAGGTAGCTGTCGGCATGAACGGTTTTGACCAGCCGCATGCCGGTGACCGGATTGACCAGCCCGGCCGCAACCCGGGAGGCGGCAGTCTTGTGGCCATTGTCGATGACCATGACCTTTTGCCCCCGTTGCAGCAGCTGCCAGGCAAGCAGGCTGCCGGCCAGACCCTGGCCGATGATCAGGTGGTCGTAAACAGGGCTTGATTGCATACGGCGCCGCAGCCGGCTCAGCCGATGCTGTTTTCGGCAAACTGGGCCATGATTTGTTTCACTTCATCATGGTTGTCAATGAGGACCTGTACACAGTCGGCATCCAGTTTTATGCCGGCGAGGGCCTTCAGCTCGGCAAAGGCAGCATCGATGTCCCAGGCTTTCTTGTAGGGGCGGGCACTGGTCAGGGCGTCAAAGACATCCGCTGTGGCGACAATCCGGGCTTCGAGGGGGATGGCATCGGCCTCGAGTCCTTCCGGGTAGCCTTCTCCGTTGATGGCTTCATGATGATAACGGGCGATGTTGCGCAGGACATCGAGATACTGGAGGGAGGATAGGTTGAAGTTGGCGATCATGTGGTCGATGATTTCCAGTCCCTTGTCTGAATGGGTATTCATGATGCGCCGTTCTTCTTCATCGAGAGAACCTTCCTTGAGCAGAATTCGATCCGGAATGGCCACCTTGCCAATGTCATGCAGGGGTGAAAACATGAAAATATGTTCCACGTATTCATCCGTCAGCTGGTACTTGCCGGCAATCTTGCGGGCGATGAGCTGAGAATAACGTGACATGCGATCGAGGTGACTGCCGGTTTCTGGATCACGCTGGTGGGTGATATGGGCGGCAGTGCTCAGCGCCGCGGTCAGGGAACGCAGGGTCGAGAGTTCATCGATGACCATGAGAGAAATGAGGTGGGCAAAGATATCCAGTTCATTGAGCACCTTTTCGGTGAAGATGTCGGTTTCATAGGAATTGAAAAAGATAAAACCGAAAAAATTGCCATTGTAAAACATCGGCAGGGTATAACTGGCCGCATAGCCCTGGCGGCCAATGCGTTTGGTGTGTTCATGCTCCACCTTTTCGAAGGTCAGCATGTTGTTGATGACCCGGGGTTCCCCCTTGTCGAGAATGGCCTTGAGTGAAGGGGCCTCATCCAGTGGAGCCTGGTAAATCGAGAGAGGATTGTCTTCACCACTGCTGTGAATATAGGTTTTCAGTACGGTGGTGGCCGGATCATAAATGGTGACGGCAATTCTGGCGATGGCAGGACAGTGTTGCTGGACGACCTTGTGGCAGTGGACCAGCTTGTCACGGATGCTGGTCTGCTTGTTCAGGGGTTCGAGAACATCCTTATAGTGCATATCGGCTCTGCCTGCGGATCAAGGTGTAAGGCAAAGTATAGCAGGCTGTTGTGCAGCCAGTGGTGAGGGAAGACTTTCTTTCTCCTCATGCCGACACGGCTGCTGCGCCTCCCCCGGGCGCGCAGAGCCCCGGCTCTGCATTGGGGTGGGGTGTGGCTCGAAGTGGTGTTTGCGAAGCCGGGGCTTCGCGGTTCGGGGACTTCGTGGCCGGGACGTGGAACGCATGCTGTGTATTCCCGGAACCGGGTTGACGCTCCCTTGTCCCTCGATACAGCTCAGTCGTGGTGATGGTCACCCGGCATGTGAACGTGGCCATGCTCGATTTCTTCGGCCGAGGCCTCGCGTACTTCGAGGATGTTGATGTCGAAGTTGAGGTTGATGCCCGCCAGGGGGTGGTTGCCGTCGATGGTGATTTTGTCTCCATCGATGGCGGCAATGGTGATGGCAACGGGCTGGCCGTCCGGGGATTCGGCATGAAACTGCATGCCAATTTCAAGTTGGGCATCCGGCTCGAACATGTCACGATCGACGACCTGGATCATTTCATCATTGCGGGCGCCATAGCCTTCTTCTGCTGGTATGTTGACCTGCAGGCTGTCACCGGCGGACTTGTCGGTCAGGGCCTTTTCCAGACCGGGAATGATGTTGGACGCACCATGCAGATAGGCAAACTGGCCGCCTTCTGATTTGTCTAGGACATCACCATTTTCGTTGGTGAGGGTGTAGTCGAGGGTCACGACCTTCTGATCTGCGATTTGCATTGATAGTATCCTGTGGTTGTAGGTAACAAAGGGTTGGGGGTAGTTAAGAAATAGTAAGGTGGGATTCGAGATTCTATACCTGGCCGGGAGTCGAATGGCCTTGGTGCAACTCACTGGTGTATTCCTGCTTGCGCCGGGTATAGCTTTCCACCAGATGATCCAGTTTCTGCTTGTCGAATTCACGCAGGCCGCTGAGGACCATGTTCTTCTCGCCGTGGCCGATGATTTCACCATTGGCCTTGAGGCAGAATTCCAGGTGCACGTCACCGCGTTTGCCATGCACATTGAATACGCTGCTGGTCAGCTCCAGCTGCAGGTTGTCCACATCCAGACGTTGCAGATTGATTTACATGCTTTCATAGACCACGAAAGGGCGGTCGGTATTGATCATGATGCCTTTTTCGGTCATCAGCGGCACCAGAATATGTGGAAAGGTGTGGCCGGAAAATTCCACATAGCTGCGGGTCAGGGCGAGGATCAGGGCTTCGTCATTTGCATTGTCCCCGGAGCGCTCTATGCTCAGGTATTTCTTGCCGTTATCATCAACGATGTCGATCCTTGAGCCATCCTCGTGCTCTTCGAACGACAGGGCGGGGCCTTCGCCCACCATGCCGGAGAAAGTGAAGCGCATGTGCTGGCTGAGGCCGTAGTTGGCCAGCACCAGGGCAAACAGCAGATCGCCGGGCACGCAGAAGCGCTTGGCATCCTCGTTGTGGATGGGATTGAAGTCATCGGCCATTTCCTTGGCAAAGGCGCTGCCCTGCTGGCGCGTGAAAAGGTACTTGCCGTTGACCCTGTAATAATATTTGTCGAGTAACATAGTCTTGTAGGTTGCTGGATGGTGATTCTGCCCCGGAGGGGAGCAGATTCAGAGGGCATATTATATCAGGTGTGGCCACGGCTGGAAAACGCCGCGCCATGGCCTGCCTCATGTGCTGCGACTGTTTGTTAAGTTGTTGATTGTAATGCGGGTTTACAGGGCTACTTTTGCTGCAGGGCAGGCTGCTCGAAGTGGATGCCCGCCCAGCCGTCGCGCATGAAGCGGCGGATGTTGGCGTGATCGTTGCCGTGCGGATGCGCCAATACGTCTTCACGGTAGTACTTGCCGAAGCAGGCCAGGGTCTGTTCCTCGGTGAGGCCGGCCAGACGGGCAAAGGCGAACAGCTTGCACGAGCCCTCGTTGCTGCCGGCCTCGTTGACTACCGGGTCTTCACCCAGCCCGTTGGTAAACCGTACCGGCCGGTAGTCGAAATGTGCCTCGATCAGTGCCATGGTCTGTTCGAACTCGACCTGGTCAGGTTGCTGGCAAAGCTGGTCGATGAATTGTTCCGGTGTCATGTCAGGTTCCTGTTCTCGGTTGCCCGGGTAGTTTATCATTGCCGGCAGTCCGACTCTAATTCGAGCCATCACGAGGAAAGCCAAGGTGCCAAAAGCCAGCGAACTGAAAAGGGAATGGTCGTCGAGATCAACGGTATGCCCCATGTGGTCAAGCAACTGGAAGCTAGGAGCCCGTCTTCGCGTGGCGCATCGACGCTCTACAAGATCCGCTTCACCAACCTGCAGACGGGTCAGAAGCTCGATGAATCCTGCAAGGGTGATGATTTCCTCAAGGAAGCAGACTGCCTGCGTACCCAGGTACAGTATTCCTACAAGGACGGTGACAACCATACCTTCATGAATCTGGACGATTACAGCCAGTACAGCCTCAACAGTGCCGATCTCGAAGGCCAGCTGGATTTTCTGGTCGAAGGCCAGGAAGGCATCATCGCCCTGCTGGTGGATGGCAACATTGTTGCTGTCGAGCTGCCCCAGTCGGTCACCCTCACCATCATCGACACCACGCCGGGCATCAAGGGGGCCACGGCCACCGGTCGCACCAAACCGGCCACGCTGACCACCGGGGTGGAGGTGCAGGTACCTGAATACCTGGAGCCGGGCACGGCCATCAAGGTCAATACCACCACTGGGAAGTTCATTTCCCGGGCCTGATGCGGCGACCCGCTTCCCCAACCTGTACGCACGTCACGACATGAAAGCGGTGAATGCCTGTCCCTGTGGTCGTGGTCGCCCCCTGGCCCGTTGCTGTCATCCTTATATTCAACAGACCCGGCCGGTTCCCGATGCCGAAAGCCTGATGCGTTCCCGTTATACGGCCTACGTGCTGGCCGATATCACCTGGCTGCTGCAGACCTGGCATCCCTCCACACGGCCACCGCGGCTCGATCTCTCGGCATCGCTTGCCGATGGTTCCACCTGGCTGGAACTGCAAGTTCTTGCCACCACGGCGGGAAGAGCCACGGATGAGCAGGGAAGCGTCGAATTCATTGCTCGCTACCAGCAGGCCGGCCGGCTGAAGTCTCTGCATGAGACCAGCCGTTTCATCCGCGAGGCAGACAAGTGGTACTATGTGAACGGCCTGCTCCACCCATCTGAAACAATCATGAGCAAAATTAGCCGCAATGCTGCCTGCCCCTGTGGCAGTGGCAGGAAATACAAACGCTGTTGTGGTCGATAAGCAGCAGAACAATCCCAGGGGGAACCATGACGGCAACGGTTGAATCAAGCATCTGGCAAAACATCAAGAAATTCTGGGGTATCGAAACCGATAGCGTCAGTCATGCGGAAAAGCTGGTTTCCACCGTGGGTGGGGTGCTGGCGATTTTTCTCATTGCCTTTGTTACCTACAAGCTCACCGGCATCACCGGTGCGACACTGATCGTGCCCTCCATGGGTGCCTCGGCGGTGCTGCTGTTTGCCGTGCCTCACGGCAAGCTGTCCCAGCCCTGGGCCCTGTTCGGCGGGCACCTGATCTCCGCCTTCGTGGGGGTAAGCTGTTACCTGCTGGTGCCCGATCCGTTTCTGGCCGCCGGCCTGGCCGTCGGTCTGGCCATCGGCGCCATGCATCTTCTCTACTGCATCCATCCTCCCGGTGGGGCCACCGCGCTGGCGGCGGTCATCGGTGGACCGGCCATCCATGCGCTGGGTTATGAATACATTCTCACTCCCATTCTCATCAACACGCTGATCATCTTCGCCGTCGCCTTCGTCTTCAACAACCTGTTTCCCTGGCGCCGCTACCCGGCCAGCATGATGCGCTTTACCGAACGCCCCCAGGCCAAACCCTCCAGTCTCAGTCATTTGATCGACAAGAAACATATTCAGCAGGCCTTGAGTGACATGGATCTGGTGGTGGATCTGACCACCGAAGACATTCAACGTCTGTTCGCCCTGACCCTGGAACATGCCGACCGGCAACGGCTGGACAGCCGGCAGATCCGCGTTGGTGCCTATTACACCAATGGCCGGCATGGCGCCGAGTGGTCGGTACGTCAGGTCATCGACGAGGCCGTGTCAGACGATCCCGATCAGGACATGGTGATCTACAAGGTGGTGGAAGGCCAGGGCCTGCACGGATCCGACAGTTGTACACGGCGTGAATTCGCCGACTGGGCGGTACGTGAAGTCATGCCCAGCAAGCAGGAGTGACGACAGAGCCGCAGCTCTGCAGCAGGGTTGCCGGGGCCTGGTGAATACCCCGGGATACTCGTCAGCAGCCTGAAAGGTGGTAAGATCCCCGTTTTCCACTGTTTCCAGGTTTACCCGCCGTGCTCGTCATTTCCAACCAGGTTAGCATTCCCGACAGCGAGATCGTGCTGTCGGCAATCCGTGCGCAGGGTTCGGGAGGACAGAAAGTCAACAAGGTCTCCACGGCCATTCACCTGCGCTTCGATGTGCGTGCCTCGTCCCTGCCCGAGTTCTACAAGCAGCGCCTGCTGGCACTGAAGGATCAACGCCTCAATCAGGACGGGGTGCTGGTCATCAAGTCCCAGCAATACCGCAGCCAGGAAAAGAACCGGGAAGTGGCGCTCGAACGCCTGAAAATCATCATCCGTCAGGCCGTGGTCATGCAGAAAAAACGCAAGCCCACCAAGCCATCGCGCAGTTCACAGCGAAAACGCCTGGACAGCAAGAACAAGCACAGCCGCAAGAAGGATCTGCGGCGCAAGATCATCTGAATCGGGAACCCCATGGCACTCAAATCCACCATCTTCAAGGCCGAGCTGAACGTCGCCGACATGGACCGTCAGGTCTATGGCGATTTCACTCTCACCCTAGCTCGCCACCCCTCGGAAACCGATGCCCGCATGATGGTGCGGCTGCTGTGCTTTGCCCTGCATGCCGATACGCGACTTGAATTCACCCGCGGCCTGAGTACCGACGACGAGCCGGATTTGTGGCAAAGGAGCCTGAGCGACGAAATCGAGTTGTGGATCGAGCTTGGTCAGCCCGAAGAAAAACGCATCCGCAAGGCCTGCGGCCGGGCCAGGCAGGTGCTGATCTGCACCTTCCAGTCACGCAGCGCCAGGGTCTGGTGGCAGCAGCAGGCCGATGCCCTGCAGCGCTACGACAACCTCACGGTGGTCAACATCGACGACAGCGCCGTCGATGCCCTCACCGGCCTGGCCACGCGCAACATGCAAATCCAGTGCACCATCCAGGACAGCGAGGTGCTGTTGAGCAGCGACGACCACAGCCTGACGATCCGGCCACAGAACTGGAAGTTGGCCGGAACCTGATCCCGGGAACAGTCGATGCGCTTCGCCGTGCTCAGCTGCATCCTGCGTCCGGGGTTAGATCAGGATGCAATAACCGAAGGGCCTTGCACCGTGGAGGTCGCGGCGGTGCCATGCGCGTTGCTTATTGCACCCTACGGTTTGCGCACCTTACTTGCCTGTAAATCGCCAACGGCAGCGCCGGCGTCTCGCCGGTAACACGGTCGGGAACACGCGGGGGTAGGGTGCAATAACCGCAGGGCATTGCACCAGGAAGGTCGCGGCAGCGCCATGCGCGGTGCTTATTCTATGCCGCCACCACCGCCCCGGCCCGCAGGATCCTCGCGGCTTCCACCATGTGCTTCAGTGCCTCGGTCACCTCGGGCCAGCCGCGGGTCTTGAGGCCACAGTCGGGGTTGATCCACAGCTGGGCCACGGGAATGCGCTGGCTGGCCTGCGTCATGAGCCGGACGATCTGTTCCACGCTGGGCACGTTGGGCGAGTGGATGTCGTAGACGCCGGGGCCGATATCGTTGGGATAATCGAAGTCCTCGAAGGCGTCCAGCAGTTCCATCTGCGAGCGGGAAGTCTCGATGGTGATCACGTCGGCGTCCATCTGCGCGATGGCCGGCAGGATGTCGTTGAACTCCGAGTAGCACATGTGGGTGTGGATCTGGGTGTCGTCTCGCACACCGCTGGCGGTGAGACGAAAGGCGCGAATGCTCCAGTCAAGGTAGTGTTGCCAGTCTCCCTTGCGCAGGGGCAGGCCCTCGCGCAGGGCCGCCTCGTCGATCTGGATGATGGCGATGCCGGCCCTTTCCAGGTCCAGCACTTCCTCGCGCAGGGCCAGGGCAATCTGTTCGCAGGTACGGGCACGGGGCTGGTCGTCGCGCACGAAGGACCAGTTGAGAATGGTCACCGGCCCCGTGAGCATGCCCTTGACCGGCCGCTCGGTGAGTGACTGGGCATGGCAGATCCAGTCCACGGTCATGGGCCGGGGACGGCTCACATCACCGTAGATGATGGGCGGCTTGACGCAGCGCGAGCCGTAGGACTGTACCCAGCCATTTTCGCTGAAGACAAAGCCCTGGAGCTGTTCGCCGAAGTATTCCACCATGTCGTTGCGCTCGGCTTCGCCGTGTACCAGCACGTCCAGGCCGATTTCCTCCTGGCGACGGATCACCTCGGCGATCTGTTTTTGCATCTTTTCCACGTAGATGGGCCGGCTGATCTGGCCCTTTCGGAAACGGGCGCGGATCTGGCGGATTTCCGCGGTCTGGGGGAAGGAGCCGATTGTGGTGGTGGGCAGCAGGGGCAGTTGCAGGCGCGCCTGTTGCAGGGACTTGCGTTGGGCAAAGGGAGTCTGGCGCGCGACGGTGGGGCGAACGCCGTCCTCCTGCGGGGCAGCCACGGGATGGCGTTGCTGGCGCTTCAGCAGGGCACTGGCAGCGGCATCGAGCTGTGCCTGCACGGCATCGCGGCCCTCGTCCAGGGCGGTTTTCAGCACTCGCAGCTCGTCCAGCTTCTCCTCGGCAAAGGCCATCCAGCCTTTCAGCTCGGTGTCCATCTCCGTTTCCACGCGCAGGCTAACGGGGCAGTGTAGCAGGGAGCAGGACGGTGCCAGCCACAGGCGCTCGCCCAGACGGGTCCTGGCCCGTTCTAGCAGGGTCAGGCTGCGGGCCAGATCGTTGCGCCAGATGTTGCGGCCATCGATCAGGCCGATGGAGAGAATCTTGTAGCCCGGCAGCTGATCCAGCACCGTGTCCAGCTCGTCGGCACCACGCACCGCGTCCACATGCAGACCATCCACGGGCAACCGGCAGGTCAGGTGCAGATTGTCGCCCAGGGGACCGAAGTAGGTGGCCAGCAGGCACTTGAGGCCGGGCACGTTAAGGCGGCTGTAGGCCGATTCGAAGGCCACCTGCCAGTCGGCGGGCAGATCCAGCACCAGGATGGGCTCGTCCAGCTGTACCCATTCCACACCCTGCGCCGCAAGCCGCTGCAGAATCTCGCCATAGGCGGCCAGCAGGCTATCGAGCAGGCTCAGCTTGTCGAAGTCCTGCTGCCAGGTCTTGCCCAGCCACAGGTAGGAGAGGGGACCGAGCAGCACCGGCTTGACCCGGTGGCCGGCTGTCTGGGCCTCGTGTACCTGTTTGAACAGCGCCTCGCTGCTCAGGACAAAGCGCTGCCCCGGCACGAATTCGGGCACGATGTAGTGGTAGTTGGTGTCGAACCACTTGGTCATCTCGCAGGCGGCGGCGGGCTGGCCGCTGGGGGCGCGGCCCCGGGCCATGCGAAAGGCCGTGTCCAGATCCACCGGGCCGCCGCCGTGGCCGAAACGCTCGGGCACCACGCCCAGCAAGCAGGACAGATCCAGCACCTGGTCGTACCAGGAAAAATCCCCCACCGGGATCAGATCCAGGCCCGACTCGGCCTGGCGCTGCCAGTACTGCTGGCGCAGGGCCCGGCCCCGGGATTGCAGGGTGGCCTGATCGATCTCGCCTTTCCAGTAGGCTTCGACGGCGTGCTTGAGTTCCCGCTTGTGGCCGATGCGGGGGAATCCGAGGTTGTGGCTGAGGGTCATGGTGGCTCCGTGTTTGGGTTGAATGTTGACTTGCCGGAAGTATGGGAGGCGTCTAGAATTGAATCAACTTCATAAAATTCAACAACAACATGAGTAAAACTAAACATGTTCCTTGACGTTCGTCATCTGCGCAGCATGCAGTCCATCGCCGAGACCGGCAGCCTTGCCCGGGCGGCCAGCCGCCTGCACGTCACCCAGTCGGCCCTGTCCCACCAGATCAAGGCCATCGAGCAGCACTTCGACACCCCCTTGTTCCTGCGCACCAGCAAGCCATTGACCCTCACCGCCGCCGGGCAGCGCCTGGTGACGCTGGCCCGGCGTCTGCTGCCAGAACTGGAGAGCATGGAACGGGAACTGGCCGGCCTGGCCAGTGGCCAGCGGGGCCGTCTGCACATCACCATCGAATGCCATGCCTGCTTCGACTGGCTGCTGCCCCTGCTGGACGAATTTCGCCAGCACTGGCCCGAGGTGGAGGTGGACATCCGTCTGGGCATGAGCTTCGAGCCCATCCCTGCCATGGCCCGTGGTGAGGTGGATCTGGTGATCAGCTCCGATCCCGTCGATGCACGCGGCATCGTCTTCGAGCCCCTGTTCGACTACCAGGCCCTGCTGGCCCTGGCCTGTGCCCATCACCTGGCGGGCAAACCCCGCGTTCTGCCGGACGATCTGGCAGAGCAGATCCTGCTGACCTACCCAGTGCAGCGGCGCCGTCTGGACGTGTTCAGCCGATTCCTGCAGCCGGCCGGCGTGGAGCCGGCGGCGGTGCGCCCCGTGGAACTGACCGCCATGATGCTGCAACTGGTGGTCAGCGGCCGCGGCGTGGCGGTGCTGCCCGACTGGGTGCTGGACGAGCCCCTGCAGCAGGGCCGCCTGTGCGCCCGGCCCCTGGGCGAGGCGGGCCTGCACGGTACCCTGTACGCGGCCATCCGCGAGCAGGACAGGGCCTTGCCCTTCATGCAGTCCTTCGTCCGGCTGGCCCGGGAAAAAATGGCCGCGAGGGCCTGACTGGCTGGTGAAACAAGCAGGGTTTTCAACAAGATGGCGGTAAATACAAGATTGTTCTGCATGAATTTCGCGGGTGACTATACTGTGATGATAGCCCTGTTGAGGATCCCCCCTTGAACGATGATTTCATCCTGCTGGTCGAAGACAATCCCGATGATGAAGCCCTGACCCTGCGTGCCCTGAAGATGAGCCACATCGTCAACGACATCCAGGTGGTGCGTGACGGCGAGGAGGCCCTGGATTTCATGTTTGCCCGCGGTCGCCATGCCGACCGCAACAGCCACCACCTGCCCACGGTGATCCTGCTGGATCTCAAGCTGCCCAAGCTCAATGGCCTGGAAGTACTCCAGGAATTGCGCAACAACGAGGCGACCCGACGGGTGCCGGTGGTGATCCTCACTTCCTCCCTGGAAGAGCGTGACGTCATCGATGGCTACGGCCTGGGGGCCAACAGTTACATCCGCAAGCCCGTGGACTTCGACCAGTTCATCGAGGCCGTGCGCCAGCTCGGCGTGTACTGGCTGGTACTCAACGAGCACCTGAGCGCCTGAGCCTCTCGGACCTCACCAGCCGGAACGACGCCTGGCTGCAGTTTGGCTAAACAGCGCAAAAAACAGGATGTGTGGGGCGGGCTAATCAAGCTCCTCAATTGCAAGCAGGTGGCGAAAATATCAGATTTTTTCTTCAAACCAAGCTCGAAAAATGGCGCTCTCGGACAAAACTGTCCCGCCTCCACATGGAGATGAGATGCGAGGATTCAGTGTTCTTCCGGATTGGACTCTATCACGCGAAAGGCGTTGCGCCGCCTTTCGGCTTCGAGCTGGTGTTCCTTTTCTAGCGCCTTGCTTTTTCGTTCGCGGATTTGCTGTTCACTCGGAAAGCCGTTTGCCTGCCACAGGGTGTGGGCAACAGCCCGGGCCAGCATCCCGTTGTCCACCAACATGGGGTTGCCGATGATCAAATAACGGTTCTCGTGATCACAAACCTGCAACCATTCGTGTTGCGGGTGATGTACATACAAGACCACCTTGTCCACTTCGTGCATGTGCACAAAATCGAGATAGGCCGAATTCAGCCGCAGCTTGAGATCGCAGTTCTCGGCTTCAAAATACACCGGTTGCAAGTCATCGTTCGCCAGCTTGAAGCGATGCATGTGAAGATCCTGTTACATGTTTGTTGTCCAGAGAAGGTCACCCCAATTGTGGCATAAATTTTGCGTGCAGGGGGATTCGGGCCGGTTACCCGGGAGTGGCGCAGGTTTGTCCAACCCGATGGCTGAGCCGGTCATTTTTTCGCAGATTCCGCCTTTGTCCCTTGCCAAATCCCTTCTGGCACACTATCTTGTGTCTGTCTCCGGTCAAAACCCCAAATATGGGGTTTGATGGGAACCCGGTGAGAATCTGGGACTGACGCGCAGCGGTATTGGGGAACGACGGTGATCGCCCGACACTGTCCTCGACACGAGGATGGGAAGTCATCACCGAAGGTTTGACAGGCAACTGTCCCGCCCCTGAGTCCGAAGACCTGCCGGAGACGGTCAGCCACAGGCTGATCCGACCTGACCTTCGCGAAACAGGCCTCAGGTGAGAATCGTCTTCGTGCCTCCCTGTCGGGTCGTTCGTACTGGTTGTTCTCCCTGTCTGTTTTGCCCAACAACAATAAACAGACAAAGGGGACATGCCATGGAACCGACCCAGACCATCAACGACAGCAACGCCGAGAGCAGTATCGCCCCGGCCGCCAGCGCTACTCGCCGCCCACACGGCAACCCGTTCAACGTCATCCGCCGTAACGGCAAGCTCACACCCTTCGATCGCAGCAAGATCGCCGTGGCCATGACCAAGGCCTTTCTTGCCGTGGAAGGCCAGTCCGCCGCTGTTTCCAGTCGTATCCACGAAACCGTGGAAAGACTGGCACGGCAGATCGAGGACAGCCTGTTCCGGCGCAGCCCCGAGGGGGGCACCGTGCACATCGAGGACATCCAGGATCAGGTTGAGCTGGCCCTGATGCGTGCGGGAGAACACAAGGTGGTGCGAGCCTATGTGCTGTATCGTGAACGCCACGCCGCCGAGCGCGCCGAGCAGGCGGCGCTGGAGAGCCAGGCGGATCTGGCCGATTTCAGCCTGCCGGTCAGCAGTGCCGATGGCACCACGGTAACCCTGCAGCGCAGCACCCTGGTGAGCTGTGTGGAACAGGCCTGTGCCGGGCTGGACACGGTGAGCGTGGAACGCATCGTCGAGGAGAGCTGGCGCCATCTCTACGAGGGCATGCCCCAGAACGACGTGATCAGCGTGCTGCTGATGACCACCCGCCAGCTGCTGGATCAGGAACCCGACTACAGTTTCGTTGCCGCCCGCCTGCTGCTTTCCGACCTGGCCCAGGAAGCCTGGGCCTTTCTCGGCCTGTGCCGCCCAGGCGAGCTGCTGGAAGACTGGCAGGGCGGCTATGGTGAGTACTTTGCCAGCTACATCCGCCGGGGTATCGAGCTGGAACTGCTGGACGGCGAGCTGGGCCATTTCGATCTGGCCCGGCTGGGCGCGGCCCTGAATGCCGGACGGGATCAGCAGTTCACCTACCTGGGCCTGCAGACCCTCTACGACCGTTACTTCCTGCACAGCCAGGAAGGAACCCGCTTCGAGCTGCCTCAGGCCTTCTTCATGCGGGTGGCCATGGGCCTGGCCATCAACGAGATCGACCGTGAAGCCCGTGCCATCGAGTTCTATGATCTGCTGTCCAGCTTCGATTTCATGAGCTCCACACCCACCCTGTTCAATTCGGGCACCCGCCGGCCACAATTGTCCTCCTGCTATCTGACCACCGTGCCCGATGCCCTGGATGGCATCTACAGCGCCATCCGCGACAACGCCCTGCTGTCCAAGTTTGCCGGCGGCCTTGGCAACGACTGGACCCGGGTACGCGGCCTGGGTGCCCACATCAAGGGCACCAATGGCAGCTCCCAGGGGGTGGTGCCCTTTCTCAAGGTGGCCAACGACACTGCCGTGGCCGTCAACCAGGGCGGCAAGCGCAAGGGGGCGGTGTGCGCCTATCTGGAGACCTGGCACATCGACATCGAGGAATTCCTGGAACTGCGCAAGAACACAGGCGACGAACGCCGCCGCACCCACGACATGAACACGGCCAACTGGATCCCGGATCTGTTCATTAAGCGCGTGGCCGAGGACGGCGACTGGACCCTGTTCTCCCCTGAGGAGACCCCTGAACTGCACGACAGCTTCGGTGAGGACTTCGAGCACAGGTACCTGGCCTGCGAGGAAAAGGCCGCCCGTGGCGAGCTGCGCATCCACAAGACCCTCAAGGCCGTGGATCTGTGGCGGCGCATCCTCGGCATGGTGTTCGAGACTGGCCATCCCTGGATCACCTTCAAGGATCCTTGCAACCTGCGCTCACCCCAGCAACATGCCGGCGTGGTGCATTCCTCCAATCTGTGCACCGAGATCACTCTCAACACTTCCGACGACGAGATTGCCGTGTGCAACCTGGGCTCCATCAATCTGGTGCAACATCTGGACGACAACGGTGATCTGGACATGGCGCAGCTGCAACACACGGTGAGCACGGCCATGCGCATGCTGGACAACGTCATCGAATACAACTACTACAGCGTGCCCCAGGCGCGCCGTTCCAACCTGAGACACCGGCCCGTGGGCCTGGGGATCATGGCCTTTCAGGATGCCCTGTACAGAAAACGCATCGCCTATGCCTCGGAGGAAGCGGTGGAATTTGCCGACCGGACCATGGAAGCGGTGTCCTGGTTTACCATCAAGGCCTCCACGGATCTGGCCGAGGAACGCGGCCGCTATGCCAGCTTCGACGGCTCCCTGTGGAGCCGGGGGATCCTGCCCATCGACTCCATCGAACTGCTGGAGCAAGGCCGCGGCGGCTACCTACAGCAGGATCGCAGTGCCACCCTGGACTGGGACAGCCTGCGCCAGCGGGTGCAGAGCGTGGGCATGCGCAACTCCAATACCATGGCCATCGCCCCTACCGCCACCATCGCCAACATCTGTGGGGTCAGCCAGTCCATCGAACCCACCTACCAGAACCTGTTCGTCAAATCCAACCTGTCGGGCGAGTTTACCGTGGTCAACCCCTACCTGGTGCGAGACCTCAAGGCCCTGGGCCTGTGGGACGAAGTGATGGTCAACGATCTCAAGTACTACGATGGCAGCGTGCAGGCCATCGATCGCATTCCCGACGAACTCAAGCGGCTCTATACCTGTGCCTTCGAACTGGATGCTCGCTGGCTGATCGAAGCCGCCTCGCGGCGGCAGAAATGGATCGACCAGGCCCAGAGTCTCAATCTCTACCTGGCCGAGCCCTCGGGCAAGACCCTGGACAACCTCTACAAGCTGGCCTGGGTACGGGGCCTCAAGACCACCTACTACCTGCGCTCCATGGGCGCCACCGCCATGGAAAAGACCAGCGAACCGGCACCCAGGGCCTGCGCCATCGACGATCCCGGTTGCGAGGCCTGCCAGTAGGGCAGGGGTGAGTGACGAGTGACGAGCAGCCAGGGTTCTGCGTTGTCCCTCAGCCGTCATTCCGGCACAGGCCGGCATCCAGGGAGGCTTCGGGCGGATGGCGCGTGTCTGTCGGTAGCAGGAAGGACTTTCGTGGCAACGAATGGCCTTGTTTCTAATAACCACCCCTGCCTGGATGCCAGCCTTCGCAGGCATGACGAGCCGGGGTAATGACGAGTACGAGGTGTAGAAGCATGAATCTATTGAAAAAAACAGAACTGGAGGACACATGACATGTTGAACTGGGACGATCCCCTGGCGGGAACAAATGGGATACCGGCGGCACCGGTGGTGAAGGACGTGCCGGAGGAGGGCGCGGCGGTGGAGATGTCCGAGACGGTGGTGCCGGCGGAAGCGCTGGCGCCGGTGTGTGCGGAGGACAAGCGGGTCATCAACGGGGTGGCGGACGTCAACCAGCTGGCACCGTTCAAGTATCCCTGGGCCTGGGAGTTCTTTCTCAACGCCAACAAGAACCACTGGACACCGCTGGACATCAACATGGCCCAGGATGTGCACGACTATCACCACAAGCTGACCCTGGAAGAACGCCATGTCTACGAGAACGTGCTGGCCTATCTGACCACCTCGGACATCCTTGCCATGCGCAACCTGGGCCTGGCCGTGATGGAAAAGATGACCGCACCGGAAATGCAGATCTACCAGGCTCGTCAGGTCTACGAGGAGGCCCTGCATACCTGGACCTACCAGCACTGCATCGAGACCATCGGCCTGGATCAGGGCGAGATCTACAATCGCTACCGGGTGGTGCCGGCCATCAATGGCAAGATCCAGATGGCCAACCGGCGCCTCGAGTCGGTGCTGCGCCCCGATGTGGATCTGAGTGATCCCGACGAGCTGCAGAACTTCGTCATGGCCTATACCTTCTTTGCCGCGGTGTTCGAGGGCTGCTGGTTCTACAACGGTTTTTCGCCCATCTTCGCCCTGCAGCGCCGGGGGCTGATGAAGGGCACCGCCGAGCAGTTGCAGTACATCATGCGCGACGAGGTGTTGCATTGCGCCTTTGGTATCCGCGCGGTCAAGACCATTTTGCAGGAAGAAAACATCGTGCTCGATACCCAGGCCGTACAGCAGATGTGGGAGGAGGCCGAGGCCGCCGAGGCCAGCTATGCAGCCTACATCCTGCGCGATCCCATTCTCGGTTACAGTGTCGAGGATCACACGGAGCAGTTCCGCTTCATCGCCAACCGCCGCGCCCGCCAGCTGGGCATGAATGAGCCCTTTGCCGGTGCCCAATGCCGGCTGAGCTGGCTGGACGAGCAGGCCAACCTGCGCAAGGAGAAGAACTTCTTCGAGACCCGTGTGACCGAGTACCAGACCGGCGGCGCCCTGAGCTGGGAGTAGCAGGTTATTGAAAAACACGCTTTTTTCAACAGCCAGCCAACTATTCCGACTATCTGCTCAGGCTGTGCACGGAGCCTGATGCGGTCTTGTATGGCCCTGTTCCTGGTCATAGTGCCGGCGGGATGCCGGCGCTTCCTCCACCCTCGTTTTTCCCCGGTCCGTGTGTGAAACAGGCAGGGATCGGCCTTTTCGACAGCCTGGCCCCGGCAGGGTGAACCCATATATTTAAGGTGAGAGTATGGATATCGGCGCCAATATTCTATAGAATCCCGGTTCCCAGTGATGGGGGTGGAAAATCCCTCCAGGGTCTGGCGGAATGCCGATCTTGGTGGTACAATCCACGCGTTTTTAGCGATTTAAGAAAGTGGGCCTTGCGCCCACTTTTTGTTTACGGGTGTTTTAATTTGGCGCGGGTGCAGGACAGATTGATAGAACTGGTGGCCTCGGCGGTGGAACCGCTGGGTTACGAACTGCTGGGCGTGGAGTATCTCCCCCAGGGCAAGCACTCGATCCTGCGCATCTTCATCGACTCGCCCGATGGCATCATGCTCGAGGACTGTGAACGGGCCAGCCGTCAGGTCAGTGCGGTGCTGGATGTGGAAGATCCCATCCGTGGCCAGTACAGCCTGGAGATGTCCTCACCGGGACTGGACCGCCCGCTGTTTACCCGCGAACATTTCGAGCAGTTCACTGGCCACAAGGTCAGGCTACGGCTTTACACCGCCATCGATGGCCGGCGCAAATTCAACGCGCTGATCAAGGCGGTGGAAGGCGATGAAATCATCATCGGTTCGCTGGACTCCGATGAGCAATGGCGGGTATCGCTGGACAATATCGAGAAAGCGAACCTGATCCCCGAATTCTAGACGGGCAGCCGTATTTTATTTTAAGGAACCGGAGCCAATATCCGGACAATATCAATATGAGTAGACTGACAGAGGCCGAACGATGAACAAAGAGATCCTGCTGGTTGTTGATGCAGTTTCCAATGAGAAGGGCGTTGACAAGAGCATCATCTTTGAAGCCATTGAAATTGCGCTGGCGACCGCCACCAAGAAACGCTATGAAACGGATGTGGACATCCGTGTGAGCATCGATCCTGCGACAGGTGGCTATGAGACGTTTCGTCGCTGGGAAGTGGTGGCCGATGATGAAATGGAACATCCGGAACGCCAGACCACCCTGTCGGCTGCCCAGTATGAAGATCCGAACATCCAGATCGGCGATTTTGTCGAAGAGGAAGTGGAGTCCATCGAATTTGGTCGCATTGCCGCGCAGACCGCCAAGCAGGTCATCGTGCAGAAAGTGCGCGAAGCAGAACGCGCCCAGGTAGTCGAACAGTATCAGGATCGTATCGGTGAGCTGGTGATGGGCGTGGTCAAGCGCGTGGAACGGGGCAATGTCTACCTGGATCTGGGCAACAATGCCGATGCCATCATTCCCCGCGACCAGATGATCCCGCGGGAGCCCATTCGTGCCGGAGACCGGGTACGTGGCATGCTCAAGGAAATCAATACCGAAGTGCGTGGCCCGCAGCTGTTCGTCAGCCGTACCGATCCCCAGTTCCTCATCGAGCTGTTCAAGCTGGAAGTGCCTGAAGTGGGCGAGGGACTGATCGAAATCGTCAGCGCCGCCCGTGATCCGGGCCTGCGTGCCAAGATTGCGGTCAAGAGCAACGAAGATCGCATCGACCCGGTAGGGGCGTGTGTGGGCATGCGCGGTTCCCGCGTACAGGCCGTCTCCAACGAGCTGTCCGGCGAACGGGTGGACATCGTGCTGTGGGACGAGGAACCGGCCCAGTTCGTCATCAATGCCATGTCACCGGCCGAAGTGGCATCTATCGTCGTCGATGAAGATACCCATGTAATGGATGTGGCTGTGGCCGAGGATCAGCTCTCCCAGGCCATCGGCCGCGGCGGCCAGAACGTCAAATTGGCCAGTGACCTGACCGGCTGGACACTGAACGTCATGTCCGAATCGGAAGCCGATGAAAAGAGCGAAGCCGAAGCCGAACAAAATGTCAAAATGTTCATGGAACAGCTCGATGTTGACGAGGAAGTGGCGGTCATCCTGGTGCAGGAAGGCTTCTCGACCATTGATGAAGTGGCCTATGTGCCTGCATCGGAAATGCTCAATATCGAAGAGTTCGATGAAAACATCATCGAGGAACTGCGTGGCCGGGCGCGTGATATACTGCTGACCCGGGCCATCAGCAGTGAAGAGGATCTGACCAGTGTCGAACCGGCCGATGATCTGAAGGAAATGGAAGGCATGAACATGGATCTGGCCTACAAACTGGCACATAACGGTGTCATAAGTATGGAAGATCTGGCAGAACAGTCAGTCGATGAACTTCTTGGTATTGATGATGAACTGAGTGAAGAAGAGGCTGCAAAATTAATTATGAAGGCACGCGAGCCCTGGTTTGCGGAACAGTCTGAGTGAACGTTGAGAATTGACTGAGGGGCAGGAGAAATAATCTATGGCAGACGTAACTGTCAAACAATTTGCTGAAGTCGTCGGTATTGAAGTCGGCCGCCTTCTGGAACAGCTGAAAGAAGCGGGTGTGCCCGTCAGTGGTGCCGATGCAACCATTACCGACCAAGAAAAGATGGAACTGCTGGGTTTCCTGCGTAACAAGCACGAAGCCGGTGAGGAGAAGAAAAAGCCCGAAACGAGCAAGATTTCCCTCAAGCGCAAGACCGTCAGTGAGCTGAAAACCATCTCATCCCAGGGCAAGGTGAAAAAAGTCACCGTCGAGGTGCGCAAGAAGCGGACCTACGTCAAGCGCAGTACCCTGGTCGAAAAGGAACAGGATGAATTGCAAAAGGCGCGCGAGGAGCAGGAAAAACTCGAAGCCGAAAAGCGGGCCCAGGAAGAAGAAGCCCAACGCAAGCTGGCCGAGCATGAAGCGCAACGCAAGGCGGAAGAAGAAGCCCGTCAGAAAGCGATTGAAGATGCGAAGAAGGCCGAAGAGCAGGCCAGAGCGGAAGAAGAGGCTCGCAAGCAGGCCGAAACCCAGGCCGCCAAAAAGGCAGAACCTGCACCGGCACCTCCGGTTCGTGAAGCACCCAAGCCCAAGGAAGCCGACAGCCGCCGTGGTAAGAAAGGCGCCAAGGAAAAGACCCGCTACGGCCGTGCCGAACTGCATGTTACAGGTGACAAGTCTGGCCGCCGCAAGAAAAAGGCCAGACCCCAACCGACGACCAGTACCGCAACAGGCGATCACGGTTTTACCCGGCCGACTGCTCCGGTTGTGCGTGAAGTCAGCCTGCCTGAAACCATTACCATTGCCGAGCTGGCACAGAAGATGTCCGTCAAGGCCGCTGAAGTCATCAAGGTGATGATGAACATGGGCAGCATGGTGACCATCAACCAGGTGCTCGATCAGGAAACCGCAAGTATCGTCGTCGAAGAGATGGGGCATACCGTCAAACTGATCAAGGAAGATGCGCTGGAGGCGGAAATAATCGAGGATAGTGGTGAAGAGGAAGCTCTGCCCCGTGCTCCGGTGGTGACCATCATGGGTCACGTGGATCACGGCAAGACCTCCCTGCTGGATTACATTCGCGAATCCAAGGTCACCTCGGGTGAAGCCGGGGGGATTACCCAGCACATTGGCGCCTATCACGTCGAAACCAAAGGTGGCAAGATCACCTTCCTCGACACCCCCGGTCATGAGGCCTTCACCGCCATGCGTGCCCGCGGTGCCAAGGTGACCGATATCGTGGTACTGGTAGTCGCGGCCGATGACGGGGTCATGCCGCAGACTCGCGAAGCCATCCAGCATGCCAAGGCAGCAGAAGTTCCCCTGATCATCGCGGTCAACAAGATCGACAAGCCCGAAGCGGACCCGGATCGAGTCAAGAACGAGCTGGCCCAGGAAAATGTCATCCCGGAAGACTGGGGTGGTGACACGATTTTTGTCAACGTTTCGGCCCATACGGGTGAAGGCGTCGACGAGCTGCTGGAAAACATTCTGCTGCAGGCCGAAGTGCTGGAGCTCAAGGCCAGCCGTGAAGGCCCTGCGCGTGGCGCGGTGGTCGAATCCCGTCTCGACAAGGGCCGTGGCCCGGTCGCCACGGTGCTCGTTCAGAAGGGCATCCTGAAGAAGGGTGACATCCTGCTGGCCGGCCTGGAATATGGCCGTGTGCGTGCCATGCTCAATGATCACGGTGAACAGCTGAGCGAAGCCGGGCCTTCGATTCCGGTCGAAGTGCTGGGCCTGTCCGGCACACCCACCGCCGGTGATGAAGCCACCGTGGTACCCAATGAACGCAAGGCCCGTGAAGTGGCCATGTTCCGTCAGGGCAAGTACCGCGACGTGAAACTGGCCCGTCAGCAGGCGGCCAAGCTGGAAAACATGTTCAACCGCATGGAAGAGGGCGAAGTCTCGACCCTGAACATCGTCCTCAAGGCCGATGTACAGGGTTCGGTGGAAGCCATTTCCGATGCCCTGACCAAGCTGTCCACCGATGAAGTGCGGGTCAAGATTGTTTCCAGTGGCGTAGGTGGGATCACCGAGTCGGATGCCAACCTGGCGGTGGCGTCCAGTGCCATCATTATCGGCTTCAACGTGCGTGCCGACAGTGTTGCCAAGCGTCTTATCGACGAGGAAGAGCTGGACCTGCGTTACTACAGCGTCATCTACGACCTCATCGACGAGGTCAAGGCGGCCATGAGTGGCATGCTGGCACCGGAATTCAAGGAACAGATCATCGGTCTGGCCGAGGTTCGCGATGTGTTCCGTTCGCCCAAGCTGGGCTCGATTGCCGGCTGCATGGTGGTGGAAGGCGTGGTCAAGCGCAACAATCCCATCCGTGTGCTGCGCGACAATGTGGTGATTTATGAAGGGGAGCTGGAATCCCTGCGCCGTTTCAAGGAAGACATGAACGAGGTCAAGCAGGGCATGGAATGTGGTATTGGCGTGAAGAACTACAACGACGTCAAGGTGGGAGACCAGATCGAGGTCTATGAACGTGTCGAAGTCAAACGTGAGCTGTGAGGCTCACTGACTGATACGTTCATATAACGCCTTATGCCAAAGGATTTTTCCAGAACCCGTCGCGTCGCCGAACAGATCCAGCGTGAACTGGCTCTGCTGCTGCAACGTGAAATGCGTGATCCCCGCATCAGCGGGGTGACCATCTCCAGCGTCGATGTGACCCGCGATCTGTCGCTGGCCAAGGTGTATTTTACCCTGCTGTCCGATGACGCCAACCCCAGGGAAGCCAAACAGGTGCTGGAAAAGGCCTCGGGTTTCCTGCGCCATGCTCTCGGTGAACACATGCTGATGCGAGTGCTTCCGCAACTACGATTCATTTACGACGAAACCCTGGTCAAGGGTACCGAACTGACCAATCTCATCGATCAGGTGATTGCTGACGATGAGAAGAAGCACAAGGATTCCGACTGATCATGGCTCGCCGGCGTGCCCGTGGTCGGGACATCAGTGGCATTCTGCTGCTCGACAAGCCTTCCGGCATGACATCCAATGCCGCCTTGCAAATGGTAAAACGGGCTTTCAACGCCAACAAGGCGGGCCATACGGGCAGTCTCGATCCGCTGGCCACAGGTCTGTTGCCCATCTGCCTGGGCGAGGCCACCAAGGTTTCCGGTTTTTTGCTCGATTCGGACAAGGCCTATCTGGCCACCTGCAAGCTGGGTGTCACCACCCGCTCGGCCGATGCCGAAGGCGAGGTGCTGGAAACCCGGCCCGTGCCGGAGCTGGACGAAAGCCAGGTCAGGCAGGTGCTGAACGATTTTGCTGGCGAAATCGAACAGGTTCCGCCGATGCATTCGGCCCTCAAGGTCAATGGCACCCCCTTGTACAAGCTGGCTCACCAGGGTGAGGAAATCGAACGTGCGTCCCGACGGGTGACCATCCACAAACTGGAAATCCTTCGCCTCGAAGGGGATGAGCTGGACATCGAGGTACATTGCTCCAAAGGCACCTACATCCGCACCCTGGCCGAAGACATTGGCGAAGCCCTGGGTTGTGGCGCCCATGTCTCGGCCCTGCGGCGCAGCCGCTCCGGGCCATTTCGCCTCGACGAGGCCGTTAGTCTGGAGGAAATCCAGCACATGGCCGAAGATGGTGCACACACGCTCGATCCGCTGTTGCTGCCTGTCGAACGGGCCCTGGACAGCTGGCCGGAAGTGCAGCTGACCGAAAATTCGGCCTACTACCTGTTGCAGGGACAGGCCGTGCAGGTGCCCCGGGCCCCGACGGCGGGCTGGGTAAGGATACACAAGGAGAATGGCGCCTTTCTGGGGCTCGGACAGATTCTCGAGGATGGGCGGGTGGCACCAAAGCGGCTGATCCGCAGTTGACTCGAATGTTGAAACGGGTTGTCGCTTTTTTTCTTGATTTTCAATTACTTGAAGTCGATGAAAAGGACAGGGTGGGGCCGCCCCGGGGGCGGGGTGTCGAAAAAGGTGATTTTTCCTCAACATCCCGTTAAATCGGCGATTTTTCCACCATTTTACTTGTTTCTTCAGCGACGGGGCGGGTAAAATACGCGCCATTAATCAGGATGTTGAAAAAGCCCTTCCCGGGAGGTTTTCAACCGGGATGCGGAAAACACGGTTTCCCGTTTCTTGCCCATTTCCAGTGACCCCATGTCATTGAAATGGCATTGCATCCTTGCATTGCAAACAGGCTGTTGAAAGATGTTTTTCAACGGCCTGTCAAATTTTGTTTATTTTTTTATTTATTTACAGGAGCTTGCGATATGGCCCTTAGCGCCGATCAAAAATCAGCAATCGTGTCAGACTACCAGCGTGGTACTGGCGACACCGGTTCACCGGAAGTTCAGGTTGCCTTACTGTCTGCCAACATCAATGAGCTGTCAGGACATTTCAAAGAACACATCCATGATCATCATTCACGTCAGGGGCTGCTGCGCATGGTCAGTCAGCGTCGTAAACTGCTCGACTACCTGAAGAAGAAAGACCTGGATCGTTATCGCGAACTGATTTCGCGTTTAGGTCTGCGTAAGTAATCCGGCTGCTGAGAAAGAGGAAGATCATGACCCCGGTAAAAAAACAATTTGAATTTGGTGATCATACTGTCACTCTTGAAACAGGAGAGATAGCACGACAGGCTTCAGGCGCGGTCATGATCAGTATGGGTGAAACAGTCGTACTTGTGACTGTGGTTGCCGACAAGAAGGAAGTCGAGGGTCGGGATTTCTTCCCCTTGACCGTCGATTACATCGAGAAGACCTATGCCGCCGGCAAGATTCCCGGTGGTTTCCTCAAGCGTGAAGGTCGCCCCAGCGAGAACGAAACCCTCACCGCCCGGTTGATTGACCGTCCCATCCGTCCGCTGTTTCCTGAAGGCTTTACCAATGAAGTGCAGATCATCTGTACCGTTGTTTCGCTGGATCCGGACATCAGCCCTGATATCCCTGCCATGCTGGGTGCCTCTGCCGCACTGATGCTGTCAGGTGTCCCGTTCAATGGCCCCATCGGCGTCAGCCGGGTAGGCTACAAGGATGGGCAGTACCTGCTCAATCCTTCTGCCGACGTGATCAAGGAATCGGAACTTGATCTGATCGTTGCCGGTACGGAAAGCGCTGTGCTGATGGTGGAATCGGAAGCCAAACTGCTTTCCGAAGAAATCATGCTCGGTGCCGTGACCTTCGGTCATGATGCCTTCCAGGTTGCCATCAAGGCGATTCGTGAATTTGCTGCAGAAGCCGGTGTCGAGTCCTGGGACTGGCAGCCACCTGAAATCAATCAGGCCCTACACTCGGAAGTGGCCGCTGTTGGCGAAGAGGCTTTCCAGGAAGCCTATACCATTCGCGAGAAAATGCCGCGTTATACGCGTCTGAAAGAAATTCGTAGCGAAATCCACGACAAGCTGGCCAGCAACGAAGCCTACACGGAAGAAGAAGTCCGTGAAGTCATCGAAAAGCTGGAAAAGAAAGTCGTGCGCAGCAAGATCCTCGGTGGTGAACCCCGCATCGATGGCCGTGATACCCGCACCGTTCGCGATATCACCGTCAAGGTGGGTGTTTTGCCCCGCACCCATGGTTCCGCCCTGTTTACCCGTGGTGAAACCCAGGCGCTGGTCGTTACCACGCTGGGTACCGAACGCGATTCCCAGATCATCGATGCCCTGACCGGTTCCTACCGTGAACCCTTCATGCTGCAGTACAACTTCCCGCCTTATTCTGTTGGTGAAACCGGTCGCGTGGGTACGCCCAAGCGTCGTGAAATCGGTCACGGCCGTCTGGCCAAACGTGGTGTCCTGGGAGTGATGCCCGACATGGAAGAGTATCCCTATTCCCTGCGCGTCGTCTCCGAAATCACCGAATCCAACGGCTCCAGCTCCATGGCCTCGGTCTGTGGCAGCAGCCTGTCCATGATGCATGCCGGTGTACCTCTGAAAGCCCCCGTCGCCGGTATTGCCATGGGCCTCATCAAGGAAGGCGACAAGTTTGCCGTTCTCACCGACATCCTCGGTGACGAGGACCACCTCGGCGACATGGATTTCAAGGTTGCCGGCAGCAAGGACGGTATCACCGCCCTGCAGATGGACATCAAGATCGAAGGCATTACCAAAGAAATCATGGAAATCGCCCTGGATCAGGCCAAAGAAGGCCGCCTGTTCATTCTCGAGAAGATGAACGCCGTAATCGACAAGCCTCGTGAAGAAATGTCAGCCCATGCACCGCGCTACGTGACCTTCAAGATCAACCCGGACAAGATCCGTGACGTGATCGGCAAGGGCGGTGCGACCATCCGTGCCCTGACCGAAGAAACCGGCACCACCATCGATATCAGCGATGATGGCATGATCAAGATTGCTTCAGCCGATTCTGAAGCGGCCAACGAAGCCCGTCGTCGTGTAGAGCAGTTGACCGCCGATGTCGAAGTGGGTCAGGTCTACGAAGGCAAGGTGGCCAAGCTGATGGACTTTGGTGCTTTCGTCAACATTCTGCCAGGCAAGGATGGTCTGGTTCATGTTTCCCAGATCTGTGAAGAACGTGTCGAGAATGTCAGTGACAAACTGAGCGAAGGTGAAATGGTCAAGGTCAAGGTACTGGAAATCGACAAGCAGGGACGTATTCGTCTGAGCATGAAAGCGGTTGTTTCCTGATCCGATCTTTTCGTTCTGCGAAATAAAAAGGGCCGTTTGATAACGGCCCTTTTTTTTGGCTCTTCAGAAGAATTTGTGGATGGCCTCTGTGCTAACTCCCTCTCCCTCTGGGAGAGGGAACCCTTCGTTATGGTTTCGTCCATGAAACACACCCACTGCATTCCAAACGCTCAAACCAGGTTGCCCTCAAGAAAAACAGGTCACATTTCGCCATTATAATTATCACGATATCAACAACTTGAAACAGAAACTCGACTATCTCCACCCCTAAACTTTTCTAACGAGGCTTTTTTTGCGGATATGCCGGGTCTAACCTGCTATTCGGTTCGGTTTGTCAAAGTGTTCGGCATAGTTGCGCAACTGGTGTGCCAGGGCATCCATCTTGTCGGCGGCAATTTCCAGCTCTTCGAGTACTGCACTGCTCATTGCTGATTCGATGAGCAGCGCCAGTTCATCAAAGTGTCGCTGGCCAATGTGCTGGCGGCCACTCTCACTGAGCATTTCCTTGAAACGTTCCACCACCTGCTTGGCGTGTTCGGTGTGACGGTGTGCCATGATTTCCTCCTGGTTCGGTGAGGTCTAGTTGCCGCTGCCGGTATGGGCATTGTGGATGTGTTTTTCTGCCACTTCGAAAATGTTTGCGGTGCAACCGACTATCAGCGGATCAGGCGCCGTCACCACACTGGGATCCTTGTTGTCATACGGAAGACTGGCGAGGATGTGCCGCATGGCATTGATGCGGGCCCGTTTCTTGTCATCAGACTTGATCACCGTCCAGGGGGCATCTTTGGTATCCGTGTAGAAGAACATGGATTCCTTGGCTTCGGTGTACTGATCCCATTTGTCCAGTGAGGCCATGTCGATGGGGCTGAGTTTCCATTGCTTGAGTGGATCCTTGCGGCGTTTCTGAAAGCGCCGGAACTGCTCTTCGCGGCTGACGGAGAACCACAACTTGAAAAGGTGAATGCCACTGCGAGCCAGCATGCGCTCCAGCTCCGGTGTCTGACGCATGAACTCCAGGTATTCGGCTGGTGTACAGAAGTTCATGACCTTCTCGACTCCGGCGCGGTTGTACCATGAACGGTCGAACATGACGATTTCACCGGCCGTAGGCAGGTGCTTGAGATAACGCTGGTAGTACCACTGGCCCTTTTCCTGTTCGTTGGGTTTTTCCAGTGCCACGACCCGGGCACCACGCGGATTGAGGTGTTCCATGAATCGCTTGATGGTCCCCCCTTTGCCCGCCGCATCCCGGCCTTCGAACAGGATCATGATTTTCTCGCCTTTTTCCTTCACCCAGTTTTGCAGCTTGAGAAGTTCAATCTGCAGTTCCTGTTTGCTGCGTTCGTACTCAGCTACCGATATGGGTTTCTTGTAGGGATAGGCGCCATTTTTGAAGATATCCTTGCGCGTCAGTTTCCTGTCGATACCCACACTGTCCAGTGAACGGTTGGCCGCGGGGGTCTCGAGTATTTCCAGAGGGTTGCTTGACATGTTTTTTTATCCTGTACGCGTTGTTCTGACCACTGTTTCATTCAACTATGGTCCAAATATGAGAAATTGCCTTGACAGTTATCAAGGAAAATACCGGTTGTGAAAAAAACATGACCTGTAACGGTCGTTAATCAGACTGTTGAAACATGATGTTTTCGACAGCGTGAGTGCAATACGGCGAGGCATTGCTGTTTTTCAATCGCAACAAGGTATTGAGACGATGAGGTAAGGGAGAAAACCGGGTTCCCCCTTGAAAAACTCCTGACGGAGCCTTTCCCTTTTCCATGTACAGCCTGTTCGTTACAAATACAAAACTGCGGCCCGTGTATAGGCCGACAGAGACAGGCAAGCGCCTGAAGGTAATAGCGGCAACAAGTTGCCGTAACTTTAGTGCGCGGCATGATCAGGATGAAATATATTGTTCCAAGTCATTGTTAATCATGATTATTATTATTTTGTGGATTCTGCCGGTCTGGAAAAGCAAGGTCTGGCACGAATAGTGAATATTCAACAGCAGAACAACTGAACTGAGGGAAAATCGGCCATGCTGGAGACTGTCATGACTAAAATATTCAGGCTGGGTTTGAGTGGCCTTGTACTCGGACTGCTGAGTGCCTGTGCGGGTGCGCCTGCACCACCACTGAATATCATCGATGAAAACATGGGAATGATTTTTGGCCACATCGAGTCATACGACATGATGACCAAGGTGGAAATACGCGAATATGGCCGATCCTATTTTCCGCCATTTTCCATTCCGCCCAAGGTCTATATTTATCCCAATGGAGACTTTATTGCCGTCAACCTGAAGCCGGCAGATTATTATGTGTCCTACTATGTTTCGAAGCAGAATACCCGTTTTACCCTCAATGCCATCAAGCTGCATTCCTACCAGGATGTCTACAAGGTCAAGCCCGGCAAGATGGTCTATGCCGGTTCATACCGGATCACGGGTCGGCGTGCCCGGGACAAGACGGCGGATAAGGATGAATTCTATTATGCCAAGGTGATGCTGCCGAGTGAGCGGGAAATTCTTCGACGCCTGCATAAAAAGACCCAGGACAGGAGCTGGCAGGCCTGGATCGATCGGCGCCTGCGGGAGTTGCGTATCTGACAGGATGTTGAAAAAGCCGTTCCCTCACATTTTCAAGACAGCCTGCTTGTTGTCGAGCGGGTTGCCGGCGAGACGCCGACGCTCCTGGTAAGATCCCCATTGTATCTTCAATAAGCACAACGCATTGCACCGCTGCGACCTCTGTGAAATCAGGGAACACCGTCTCGAATGCAGGATGCCGCTGAACAAGGCGAAGCGCATCGAACACCGAAACCGGCAGGGCTCCAGCGACCGATGCGCCTCCTTGCGTCGGCGCATCCTGCCCGGATAACGCCGGCATGCCATGAATACATCTGGATTTATTTATTGGCGCGGTTTTCGATCAGGTCCTCGACCACGGCCGGATCGGCCAGGGTACTGGTATCGCCAAGATTGTCCAGTTCATTGGAGGCAATCTTGCGCAGGATGCGCCGCATGATTTTGCCCGAACGTGTTTTTGGCAGGCCCGGCGCCCACTGGATGACATCGGGCTTGGCGATGGGGCCGATTTCCGTGCGCACCAGGTCCACCAGTTCCTTCATGAGGGCGTCACTGGGCTCCACTCCCTTGACCAGTGTGACATAGGCATAGATACCCTGTCCCTTGATGTCATGGGGGAAGCCCACTACCGCGGCTTCGGCCACCGCATCATGCAGCACCAGGGCACTTTCCACTTCGGCCGTACCCATGCGGTGACCGGAAACATTCAGTACATCATCCATGCGCCCGGTGATCCAGTAATAGCCATCGGTATCCCGCCGGGCTCCGTCACTGGTGAAGTAGTAGCCCGGGTAGGCAGAAAAATAGGTTTCATAAAAGCGTTCGTGATCCCCGTAGATGGTACGCATCTGTGCAGGCCAGCTCTGGCATATCACCAGCGCACCACTGGCTTCGGTGTCCTCGATGAGCTTGCCGTCGGCATCCATGATCCCCGGTTTGACACCAAAGAAGGGACGACTGGCCGAGCCGGGTTTCAATGCCGTGGCGCCGGGCAGCGGTGTAATGAGATGCCCACCGGTTTCGGTCTGCCACCAGGTATCGACGATGGGGCAGCGGCCTTCGCCAACCACGTTGTAATACCATTGCCAGGCTTCCGGGTTGATGGGTTCTCCCACGGTGCCCAGCAGGCGCAGGCTACTGCGTGAAGTCTTCTTCACCGGCTCGTCGCCTTCACGCATCAGGGCGCGGATGGCGGTGGGGGCGGTGTAAAACACGTTGACCTGATGCTTGTCGACCACCTGCCAGAAGCGTGAGGCATCGGGGTAGTTGGGTACCCCTTCGAAAGAAATGGTGGTGCCACCGATGGCCAGCGGGCCATAGACCAGATAGGTGTGGCCGGTTATCCAGCCCACGTCGGCGGTACACCAGAAAATGTCGCCTTCATGCAGGTCGAAGGTGTATTTGGTGGTCATCGCCGCGTAGAGCAGGTAACCGCCGGTAGTATGCAGCACACCCTTGGGTTTGCCGGTGGAGCCGGAAGTGTAAAGGATGAACAGGGGATCCTCGGCATCCATTTCCTCGGCCGGACAGTCTTCGGAGGCCTCGGCCATCAGCTCGTGGTACCAGACGTCATGTTTGTCGTTCCAGTCGATGTTGCCCCCGGTACGCCTGACGGTCAGTACCGTATGCACATTGGGACACTGTTCGACGGCCTTGTCGGTATTGGCTTTCAGGGGTACCGGCTTGCCACCCCGAATGCCCTCATCGGCGGTGATCACCACCCGGCAGTCGGAGTCGAGAATGCGATCCTTCAACGACTCGGGGGAGAAGCCGCCGAACACCACCGAGTGCACCGCACCGATACGGGTACAGGCCAGCATGGCGAAGGCAGCCTCGGGGATCATGGGCATGTAGATGCAGACCCGATCGCCCTTCTTGACTCCACGTTGTTTCAGCACATTGGCGAGCTTGCAGACGTGCTGGTGCAGTTCACGGTAGGTGATCTTTTTTTCCGTTGACGGGTCGTCACCTTCCCAGATGATGGCCACCTGGTCGGCGCGTTTGGCAAGGTGGCGGTCGATGCAGTTGTAGCTGACGTTGAGTTTGCCACCTTCGAACCATTTTATGTGCAGGTCTTCCTTGCTGTAACTGCAGTCAGAGACCTTGTCCCAGGGTTTGTACCAGTCGAGAAATTCTTCTGCCTGCTCGGCCCAGAATCCGTCGGGATCATTCAGTGAGCGTTGATACATTTGCTCGTATCGGGCCTGGTCGATATGGGCACTGGCAGCAAATTCGGCAGGAACGGGGTAGATTTTTTCATCAGACATGGAATGTCTCCTTATTATTTCGTTACCGGTACTGTGATGGCTTTAATCCATGGGGATCCGGGGATAGATGATATCGTGCGGTCCCGGTTTCTTTTTCCGTTTGTCGGCAGGCAGCTGGCACTGGCCACTGGCACAGCCGCTACGACGTTGAATGACAAAAAACAGGGGCAGCAGGATGGGGAACAGGAGCAGCCAGAACCAGTCCATGCCGCCGGCAAAGTGTTCCGGCTCCAGCAACCAGATGGTGGTGGCCTGACCCGACATGTAGAAAATGGCAGCAAAGCCAAACCACAGCAAACGACGGCCTGCCGCGGAAGTCAGGAATGCCTGGCCGGGAAAGGGTTTCATAGGGCTATTGTTAACAATCACGGCCCATCCCGCAAGCACTGGGGATGATTTTTTCAGAAATCGGCGTCATGACTAAATTGTTGATTGTAAAGCTGTTTGATCGTGGCTGAAGTCTCTGTCAGCTGAGGCAGCAGCGTCTCGAAAATGGCGGCGGCAGCCCGGGCATCCCCCAGCGCACTGTGCCGGTCCACGATCTGGACCTTGCAGTAGCGGGCCATATCCTCGAGGCTGTACTGGCCCATGTGCCCCGTATGGCTGGTAAACAGCAGCATGGTATCGAGCCACAGGTTGTTGAGCTTGCAGGCGGCATGCTGCTGCAGATACCTGTTGAGAAAACGGATATCGAAATTGATGTGGTGGCCTACCAGCACGGCATCACCGATGAAAGCCATGATGGCCGGCAGAACGGTTGCCAGATCCGGTTGCTCGGCCACATCCTCGTCATGGATGCCATGTACTCGGCTGGAGGTTTCGGGAATGGGTCGCCTGGGGTTGATCAATTGCTTGTAGATCCTGCCGGTGGCCTGAAGACCCTGATATTCCAGCAGGGCCACGGAGATGATTTCATCCCCGGCATAGACACCAAATCCGGTGGTTTCCGTGTCGATGACGACAAAGCGGGTCTGTTCGACGGTTTGAGCAAGAATTTGTTTGCGTGGATAGTGGCGGCAGGCGGCCTTTATCTCCGCCATGTCCGTCGAGCCCGGTTTTGTGGCAATCATCCGGTACTGTAGCAGCATGCGCTGGAAGGTCTGCTTCAGAGGCATTGTCCACGAACCCCGTTAGCAGGTTGTTGAAAAACGCCGTTATTCGACAGCCTGTGTGCGGTGCAGGGACGCACCGCCATTTTCAATGACCACAAGTCATTGAAAATGTGAGGGAGCGGCAAACCGCGTTTTCCGTTCCCGGGTTGAAAAAGGCCAGGGAAGGGCTTATTCAACATCCTGCTAGAAGGCATCGCGGCCAAACCGACCTTGTAGCTTGTCCTGCAGCCGCCGTATGGCCCGCATGGAGAGCTGCAGGACGGAGCGGGTTTGCCACGACAGGTTGTCCGGGTTGATGTACTTGTTGGGGAGCTGGCCCTCACGGATCTGGTTGATCTGGTGCTGCAGGAGAATGTCCAGTAATTCATCGAATGCGGCGGTGACCGAGTCCACCAGGTCACGATCCAGGGTGCCCAGATGTACCAGACGATTGAGCCTTTCGCGGGTGGCTGTTTCGGCAATGCCGGCTTGCAGGGCATAGACACGTGCAGCATCGGCCACCAGGCGCAGGCCGTTGCGTTTGATGTCGATGGTGCCCTTGTGGGATTCATCATCCAGGGTCAGCAGGCGGTTGAACAGGCCCAGTGGTGGCCGGCCTTCGGCATCATCATCCACCATGTAATCCAGCATGGCAGGTTCCTGGTGGATGGCGGCGAGCAGATGTTTGCGCAAGCTCTGGGTGAGTAGATCGTCGCCGTACAGGGTATCGAAGTCGAAGACGATATTGGCCCAGCGGGCGGCTTTCATGTTGGGGTTTTGCAAGATGTGGCCAATCTGCTGTTTCCATTCACTGAGGGTTTTGTGGTACATGGGGTTGCGGGCCATGATCTCACCGGGGCAGAGGATGTAACCGGCCTTGTCGAGATTGACATTGAGCCGTTGGCTGAAATCCTGGAACCACTGCCGGGTTTTATCATCGGGGGCATGTTGCCGATCATCGATGATCAGGCCATTGTCCTGATCCGGGTTGAGCAGCATTTCACCGCGCCCACCCGAGCCCATGATGATCAGGCTGTAGGCACAGGGGGGGGGACTGTCCATTTCCTCCAGGGTCAGTTCCACGCAACGTTGCTGGATGGCGAGATGCAGCCGGCTGATCTGCTGTACCGCCTGACTGGCATGACGGTGTTGCTGCAGAATGTCGCTGGCGGTTTCGTACATGTGCTCATAATGATGGCGCAGTGTCTGCAGCGAGTTGGCAGACTGGATGATATTGACCAGCCCCGACTGCTGTTTCAGGCGGGCCTTGTACAGATCCGTCTGTGACAGCAGGCCAACGGGTTTGCCATCACGGGTCACGACGAGGTACTTGACATGGTGCTGGTGCAGCATATCTTCAGCCTGCCAGAGCAGGGCGGTATCACGGATGGTGATCGGCGTTTCACACGCGGCGTTGCGTACCGGTGTTTCGGGAGTGACATCGGCTTCCAGCAGGGCACCGCACAGGCCGGCAAAGGTCAGCATGCCCATCAGCCCGTCTTTTTTATCTTCCACTCCCAGGCTGCCTATTTTCCTTTGTTGCATGAGCTGATAAGCCTGACGAATGCTCGTCTGGCTGTCACAGCTGGCCAGCGGGGAGGTCATCAGCTGGTAGACCGGCAGGGCCAGACTGCCACTGATCGGTGGCTGCTGAGTGGTGCGGCTGCGGATCCGCTGGCCAAGGATCTGATCCACCAGCCGGCCAAGCTCGGGGAAGGTGGTTTCCAGTTCGGCAAAGTCGCTTGCCGCGATTTGCAGCAGGCGGCAGTCCGTGTCGGCAATGGCGGTAGCCTGATAGGGCGCCTGGTCCAGCCAGGCGGCAAGGCCGAGGACTTCACCGGGCGGAATCTGCCGGGTATACTGTTTTCGCTGCAGGAGGATGTGACCGGACAGAAGAATGAACAGTTGTTGGCGAAACGCCTCTCCGGCATTGAACAGAATGTCACCTTTATTGAGCCACAGGGGCTGGCTGCGGGCAGTCAGGCTGGAGATCAGTCGTGCATCGATTCCCGCAAAGGTCGGGGTCGATGACAATAGCGTGATGTCGTTTCTGTTGTCCATGGTTTGATAATAGCGCAATCCTGACAAAAACCTGAATCAGACGGCTATAGTCGACAAGCGGGATCAGGTTTTTTATTGCCTCGGCTTCGCTTGATGTGGGTGGGTGTTGGGTGTTATTTTGAACTTGTCATTTTATCGAAGCTGAACCCCTGTATGACTGATTATATCTTTATTCTTCTGACCGGCATCATTGCCTGGCATGGCCTGACCTATCGAGACGAGGAAGGGGAGTCGGAAATCGGCCATCTGCTATTTGGTGCCATTGCCCTGTTGTTCTTCTTCAGGGTGTTGCTGGTGGACATACTCGAACTGGTTTGATAAGGAAGCTGAATAATTCATCCCTGAATTCTCAGCGCACGAAAAACGAAAAGTGCGGTTTTCGTTTTTCTCACAAAATCAATCGATTGTCGCGCTCGATTTTGGCGGCACTTTCCTGTGCCGCTGGAAACCGAATAAATCAGATTCCATGACCTTTCTCGGTCTTTCTCACATCTTGTAGCTACGTTGCTGCTCATCGACTTCCGGTACCCTCAGCAGGCGTTCTGATTCGGGTTTGGCCAGTTGCTGGCGCAGGTAGCGGGCACGGTCGGCAATGCTGGTTGGTTTCTCCGGTTGCAGGCGTAAAAACCGTGTCAGCCAGCCGGGGCCTTCGGTGATTTTATCATCCAGTTCGATGGCCTTTTCATAGTCCCTGATGGCGTCGCGGTAGTGACCCATGCGGTCCAGCAGGATGCCGCGGTTGGCGTAGCTGGCGGCAAAGTCCGGTTCCTGTTCGATGGCATCGGTAAATGCTTCCAGGGCTTCCTGGTTGCGGCCCAGTTGCATCAGGCTGCGGGCCTTGCCACGCAAGGCATGGATATTGTCACTGTCTGTTTGCAGTGCTTGTTCATAGTCCTGCAGGGCCTGTGCATACTGGCCATCCTCGAAGGCGCGGTTGGCCGCATGGTAATCGCTGTCACCGGGCTGGCTGTTTTTCAACATGCCGTCATAGAAAGACCAGCCAACCCAGGCGAGTGTCAGGATGATGGCGGTGGCCACGAGCAGACGGTAAACGGGATCAGACATGGGTGGGTAGCCCCAGCAACTGGATATTGAACAGCAGGGAAAAAATCAGACTGACAAAGATGGCAACGAAACGGGCGCGGATCATCTGGCCCTGGATTTCCTCGGTCGTCAGGGTGTTACCGGTCTTGCGCTGCAGACGACGAACACTCAGTACCCAGATAAGCTTGCTCATGGGAAAAAACAGCAGCAGGGCAAGTACGAGGACGGAAACAAGAAAATAGAACATACAACCTTACGGAATGAATCTGTCTGAAAACAAAAAGCGGGGAGGCTGGAACCTCCCCGCCGCCTAGCCAGAGGCTATCAGGGTTTGTCGACGTCGAGATGCAGGTCGCCAATGTCTTCCTGCAGAGCCTCGACTTCCTTGGTGGGAACCAGGGACATTTCCATCTTGTAGGCCAGGAACCACATCATGAATACACCAATGGCCCACCACAGCAGCTGCCAGGCCCAGATGGAGGGGATGCCAAAGGTCCATGTGGTGGCATCATTGGGGTTGCCAAAGATGGTGTTGCCAATCACGGCCCCCGGTCCGATACCAAAGAAGAACCATACCAGGGTGATGATCCAAGCGACCGGTATGAGTTTTTTCTTCGCCGCATCCAGGGTGGCATGTTCCCGCAGGAAGTTATGGAAACTCATGCGGTGTTCGGTGTCTTCACGGTTCTGGGTGAAGTAGGAAACAACAATGGCGATGCCGAAGTTGAAGATGATCCCCCAGCCTGCCGAGTGAATGGTCCAAGGCCAGCGTCCCCAGGGCATGTACTGGGCGCCAATTTTTTCCGTCATGGTGACGGCAATCAATCCGGCAACCAGGCCGAGTACCACGCCCTGACGGGTCAGCCAGGGCCACCAGCAGATGGCGATCAGGGCTGGCCACATCTGGAAACCATAGGCCACGGCCAGGCCGCCGAGTAGCACCAGAGCGTCGGTGGCATGAGTGGCAACCATCAGCGCGGCGAGGACGATGATGCCGACACCGATGCGGCCCCACAGTTTCTGCTGGCCATGACTGGCTTCTGGCATGATGTAACGCTTGAGCAGGTCACGGGTCAGCATGCCACCGGCGGTGGACATGTAGGCGGCACCGGTGGACTGCATGGCGGCCAGAGCACACACCGACAGCAGGCCGACCAGCCAGGGGGCGGCATCGGCCATCAGTCGAATCAGTTGCGGCACCAGCATGCCCTGTTTGCCCGCTGACTCCATCAGGTCCTTGCCGCCGAGGCCACCGGCCATGACGTTATTGACCAGATCCGGGTGGGCGGCCATGAAGGCTGCATCGGCGCCGAGGAAGTGCCCCCCGAGGCCCTGCATGGCGGTGAACACCATGAGGATGAAGCCGATACCAAAACTGGAGGCCCAGACCTGTTGCGGAGCAAAGGGTTTGGGATTGTTATTGGCAAAGGCCCACATGGAAAAGGCCGGTGCAGACTGAATGCCCATCAGGGCAAACATGTAGGTGAGGATCATGATACCGGTCCAAGCGCCCCCCACGGCCGAGGGACCGTTACTGACGAACTGGATAACCCCGGGAATGGCGATATAGTGACTGAAGTCATCGGGTGTGCGTTTGGTATCGAACTGGGCAAGCGCCGCAATGCCTTCGTTGAGCTTGTCCCAGCCGCCGACGAAGTTGACGGCGATGATGCCAATCGCCACGATACCCAGCGCCAGCAGAATGGCCTGCATGGTATCCACATAGGCCACTGCACGCAGACCACCGGAGGCGACATAGATGATCACCACGGCTGACAACAGCCACATGCCGGTTTCAACATCCAGCAGGCCATCGGTCAGTACATTAAAAAGGAATCCGGAAGCGCGCAGTTGCAGGCCAAGGTAGGGAATGGAGAAGATCAGGGCTACCAGCACCACCAGCAGACGGATACTGTCCGATTTGAAGTAGGTGGACAACATTTCGCCCGGGGTGACAAAGCCATAGCGTTTGCCCAGCATCCACTGGCGTTTGAGGAAGATGACCCCGGTAAAGGGAATGGTAATGGCGTAGAACGACGCATACGCATACTGAAAGCCATCGCGGTACAGCAGTCCCGGATGCCCCATGAAGGTCCAGCCGGAAAAGGAGGTTGCGGTTGCGGCAAGAACGAAGACCCACACCGAGATACTGCGCCCGGCAATGAAGTAGTCAGAGGCCGTTTTGGCCGTCATCGCCCCCTTGATGCCCCAAAATATACAATAACTCCAGTACAACGCGACAAATATGAATAACCAGATGATTTTTGCATCCATAGTTGTTTCTCTCTTTTTGTTATTGTCGTGATCGGTTGTATCCCTTCCTCCCGCGACGACTGTGAATTGTTATTGCCACCTATCTTTACTCACATGGGGAACAAATACAATAGGCCAACAAAAATCAGGGATATATTCGTGTATCTGGATATTCTAATCATTGACCGGCGTGGCAAGCAGGTGGAACAGGGAGAGGATCCCGAGCCATTCATCGGGACGGAAACAGGAAGGCATGCGGAAGCGGGGTTATTTTTCCAGGTGTCGGGTAAGGGCTTCGATGGTGTGGATATAGCGCTGGATGTGGCCACTCATTTCCATGCTCAGATCGATAAACTGACAACCGACACGCACACCGGCGGACGGATCATCGGCCTTGACAGGGATGATGTTGCGTACCTGCAGGTTGACGTAACCCGACTGGGTGGGAGACAGATTGATCTTGGTGTTGATGAACAGCTGTTCCTCTTCGAAGGCAATCCGGTTGTCGGTACGGTGGATGCACAGGCCACCGATGCTCAGATCGAGGATTTCGTAACTGACGGGCTGGTTGTTTCTGTCGACGAATTCCACATTGAGGTGCTCGCTCATGGGCACACGGATGCGGTAAAACTCACGACGCTGGACCCATAGCAGGCTGTCTGGCAGGGCGCAGGCAAATGCGGTCTTGCCCTGACGTTTGGCCCGCTGTAATCGATCCGCAGTAAACTGGGCGGTAATGCCCTGGTGCCGGGTCTTGAAGATGATACGCTTGGCTTCGAGGATCTTCTTGTTCAGTGTTTCGTTGGCGCCATAGTCCAGCACCAGCAGATCCCGATCTGGCATCACATCGACCACGGCGGTGAGCATGGAATATTTGCCGCCACCGAAATGTGCGGTGATCATGCTCTTGCTTTTTTCCAGCTGACGGAGTTTCTGGATGATCGCACCCCGGCCCTGCAGCAGGTACTTTTCGTAGTTGTCGATTTTTTCTCCCTGCGGGTCGTCAGTACTGGCAGGGTTTTTTTGTTCTTCTTGCATAGGGGTCAGTCAGCTTGTCATTTTGGGTAATGGCTCAGGCATGTGCACCGATGAGTTTCTGCCACCAGCGGCGGCGATTGCCAGTCGGTGGCAGTGCCACTTGCAGATCGACCGGGGCTTCGAGACTCAGTATCCAGCCGGGCAAGGGCGGGTTGTCACTGAAACCACAGACGACCCCCAGGTTATTGGGATCGTAGATCTTGATAAAACCGGGATCGTCACGTTTGTCCACGTAAACGATGCCGCAATAATCTTCGCTGTGTTCACTGCGTAACAGTGTATCGATTTCCTGTAAAAAAGTGTCCAGTTGCTGCGCCGAACTGGTGGATTCGGGCGGGGTTTCGCCGATGGCATAGATATACCATTGCTTGTCTGCTTGTTGGCGCAGGGTAGCCCAGAGTTCGTCGAGCTGGGGCCAGCGCAGGATGCCGGTAAAGCCGCCACGAAATTTCTGGACGAAAGGATGCAATTCTGTCACGGATATTCTCCCCGGGTTTGGCAAATCCTATCATGTATCAAGCACTTGGGCATCTTTCGTCTCATTCTGGATAACATCAATAGCGGCCGTGCGGGGAACAAACTTGAGCTGCCAGTGACTCAAAGCCCATTGCCAGAGGGTGGACAGGCTGGCGCTCTGCAAGGCGGGAGGCGGATTCTGGCCGAGAAAGTCCAGTACCTGCCAAAGGGTAATGGCCGGGTGCCGATCATCGACGGGGCGGGCGAAGTTCTGCTTGCTGAGTTTCTTGCCGGTTTGCGGATCCTGTGCCACCGGCAGGTGGGCGTAGTCGGGCGAGTTCAGGCCAAGCAGGTGCTGGATATGCATCTGGCGGGCGCTGGAGCCCAGCAGGTCGCAGCCACGCACCACTTCGGTGATCTGTTGCTCGGCATCGTCGATGGCCACGGCCAGCTGGTAGGAAAACAGGCCATCGGCCCGGCGCAGCACGAAATCACCGCTTTCCTTCTGCAATAAAAAGGCCTGACGACCCTGGATGCGGTCCTCGAACAGGATCACCGAACCGTCGGTGACGACCCGCAGGGCATGGTTTTCGCTGGGAGGGAGATGCCTGTCGCGGCAGGTTCCCGGGTATACCAGGGTGGGGCTGTCCGGTTCGTTGAGCATGGCAATCTGCTTGCGGCTGCACTGACAGCTGTACAGCTGGCCCTGTTCGAACAGGGTTTCGATGGCCTGCTGATAGCGTTCCAGGCGTTCATGCTGATAGTAAACCGGACCGTCCCACTGCATATCGAAGGCTTCGAGAGTGCGCAGGATCTGGCTGATGGCGCCGCTGGGCTCGCGGGGCGGATCGATGTTTTCGATGCGCAACAGCCATTCACCCTGCCGGCTGCGGGCTTCGAGGTAGCTGCCGATGGCTGCGATCATCGAGCCAAAATGCAATGGCCCCGTGGGGGAGGGGGCAAAACGGCCGCGATAGATCCTGTTTTTGTTCATGGGCGGTGTTATTCGTACCAGTGGGTGAAACTGTCCACTTCTTCACGTGGCAGACGGTACTGGTTGACCGGCGCTTGCGTGTCCTCGTAACCCAGTGCCATGCCGCAGAGGATCAGCTTGTCGGCTTCGAGGCCGAGGATTTCGCGGATTAGGTCGGGGTATTCGGCCAGTGAGGCCTGCGGGCAGGTGGCTAGGCCAAAATGGCGGGCCGCCAGCATGATGTTCTGCAAAAACATGCCCATGTCCAGCCAGGTGCCGGTCTGCATGATGTCGTCGATGTAGAAGATCAGACCCACCGGGGCATCGAAGAAGCGGTAATTGCGGTACCAGGCCTCAAGGCGCTTCTGTTCATCGTGACGGCCGATGTCCTGGGCCTTGTACAGGGCCAGGCCACATTCACTGCGGCGTTTCTTGTAGGGGTTGCGCCAGTCGGCGGGATAATAAGGGTAATCGGGGTTTTCGGCCTGTTTGGCCTCGCGGGCGGCAATGATGGCCTCGCCAATCTGCCGTTGGGTGTTGCCGGTCACCACCGCCACCTGCCAGGGCTGGATATTGGCCCCCGAAGGGGCCCAGCGTGCCACGTCGAGGATCTGGCGGATGACCTGGCGGTCGGGTGCCTTGTCCAGGTAGGCGCGGACACAATGACGTTGTTCTATGGCTTGCAGGATATCCATGTTTCAGCTCCCAGTGGTGCCTTGAAGCGTAACCTAAAGAAAACACAGTGCTTACCGATAGTTTAGAGTAGCTCCGGTTGAAATGTTCGGAATTTCCGCGCGACGGGCAAGCAAGCACTGATTATTCCCTTCTGAATGTCAGGATGAAGTCATCAGGGTTCCATAGTCAGTGGTTGTTTAAAGATAACACTTAAGACGGACACAAAAAACAGTGATTTTTTTCCGCAGCGTGCGGCGTGGGTGCATGGCGGGGAAAGAAAAGGACATTGTTGACAGGCTGTTGAATAAGCGCATTTTTCGACAAGCCGGGAGCGATGCAGGGAGGCATGGCCAGTTTCAATGACCACAGGTCACTGAAAACGGGAGAAAACAGGAAACGGGATTTTCCGTTTGCGGCGTTGAAACGTCCAAGAAGGGTTTTTCAACATTCTGAAATCAGAGGCGCTATTGAATGATCCATGAGAGGCACATACGGTGAGTGAACAGGAACATCTGGTAATACAGGGTATTCGGGAAGATGGTGGCAAGCTCAGGCCCAGTGACTGGATCGAGCGCATTTCATCTACGCTGGCCAGTTTTGGCCAGGATCATCGCCTCCGATACTCGGAAAGTGTCCAGCCCTGTGTCATCGGGGGCGAGAAGTGCCTGGTGGTGGCGCGTGGTCTGGAAATCTCTGATCCCACGGCGTATGCCTATATCCTGGATTTTGCCCGAAGTAACCGCCTGTGTATCCAGAAAGATCGGCGCTTTGGTGAACGTTCCCTGCAACCCGCCCATGACTGAGTCAGTGGCTCAGGTGCCGGTGTTTCAATAAGCAAAAAAGGAAGCCGAAGCTTCCTTGTTTTTTGTCCGGATGCCGAAATCAGGCGCGGGTTTTTTCCAGAATCTCGTCCAGGCTCTTGCAGTCGATACACAAGGTCGCGGTAGGACGGGCTTCGAGGCGGCGAATGCCGATTTCGATGCCGCACTGTTCGCAGTAGCCATAGTCACCGTTTTCGATCTTGTTCAGGGACTCATCGATTTTCTTGATCAGCTTGCGCTCACGATCCCGGGTGCGCAGTTCCATGGCGAATTCCGATTCCTGAGTGGCCCGGTCATTGGGATCGGGGAAGTTGGCCGCTTCATCCTGCATGTGATGCACGGTGCGATCCACTTCTTCCATCAACTCTTTTTTCCAGTTGGTGAGGATTTCGGTGAAATGGGCAACCTGCTTGTCATTCATGTACTCCTCACCCTTTTTCATCGTATAGGGTGTATATGACTTGAAGTCACTGCCTTGGGACTTTCGTGGAGCCTGAGCCTTTTTGGATGTTGCCTTGGCTTTCGTGGCTACCTTGGGTTTACTGGCGGTGGCTTTGCCGGTTTTCTTCTTGCTGGTTGCCGTTTTCTTTTTCGGGCTGGTCTTGGCAGCAGTTTTTTTCTTGCTAACGGCTTTCTTTTTCACGGGTGTCTTTTTCGCTACCTTCTTTTTCGCAGCGGTTTTTTTCTTAGCAGGCATTAATCTGGGTCTCCTACCGGGAAGCGGTCGTGCTTCCTCGCCTAAATAAAAACAACGAGCTTTAATACCAGAAACCCCATGGCGGTGCAATCAAATCAGGCTGGATTTGCCTGTTTTGGCCGGGATTTGCCATTTTTGGTGTTATTTGATGCAAAATCACTCACACCTCAAGGCCACGCCACGCCATGGGCCGACGCGACGGTTCGGGCTGAATTTTCCCCTCGCTGCATGGTGATGGCAGACAAATTTGGGTACCCTATACGCTTGGTTATCAACTGAAAGACGCTTATCTATCATGAGTAAAGAAACCTTGCAGGCTCTGTTGTTCGATGTGGACGGTACCCTGGCGGATACGGAAAAAGACGGCCATCGCGTGGCCTTCAACCTGGCCTTCGAACAAGCCGGTCTGGACTGGCACTGGGACGTCGCCCTGTATGGCGAGCTGCTGGAAGTCACCGGTGGCAAGGAGCGCATGAAGCTGTATCTGGACAAATACAATACCGACTTCGAAAAGCCGGAAAATCTCGATGATTTCATTGCCGAGCTGCACAAGTCGAAAACCGCCCATTACACCGAGCTGCTTTCTCGCGGCAGCATTCCCCTGCGTCCCGGTGTGGAGCGTCTGATCAACGAGGCCCGTGACGCGGGGCTGCGCCTGGCCATTGCCACCACCACCACCCCGGCCAACGTGGATGCCCTGTTACGGCACACCCTGGGGGAGGATTCCCTGAACTGGTTCGAGGTGATCGCCGCGGGTGACATCGTACCGGCCAAGAAACCGGCCGCAGACATCTATCAGTATGCACTCAAGGAAATGCAGCTCGATCCAGCCGCCGGCTTGGCTTTCGAGGATTCCTACAATGGCATTCTTTCCTCGCTGGGTGCCGATCTGAAAACTGTCATCACCATCAACGATTACACCAAGGACCATGATTTCAGCGGTGCCGCCATCGTGCTGGATCAGCTCGGTGAGCCCGATTCGGCCTGCCGGGTGCTGCAGGGGGATGAACGTCTCCTCAATGGCCAGCCCTGGCTGAACCTGGATAATCTCAAGCACATCCATCAGGCCTGATCCCGGTGACCCGCTGCAGCGCCACCGAGCGAGCCCGGGCCATCCAGCCATTTCATGTCATGGCCCTGCTGGCGCGGGCGCGGGAACTGGAAGCGGCAGGTCGCAGTATCGTGCACATGGAAATCGGCGAACCGGATTTCCCCACCCCGGAGCCGGTGATCCGGGCGGTGACCCGGGCCATTGCCGAAGGCGACGTGCATTACACGCCAGCCACTGGCCTGGTGGCCCTGCGTGAGGCTATTTCGGCATGGTATGCCGACCAGGGGGTCGAGGTGGAGGCCGGGCGCATCGTAGTCACCCCCGGTGCCTCAGGGGCGCTGCTGCTGGTGCTGGGGGTGCTGCTGGATCCCGGTCAGGCAGTGATGATGGCCGATCCGGGTTACCCCTGTAACCGCAATTTCGTGCGATTTCTCGAAGGCCAGAGCCAACTGGTGGAGGTAGACAGCACCACAGGCTACCAGTTGACCGCCGAACTCATCGATCGACACTGGCAGGCCAATACCACGGCGGTGCTGGTGGCCTCGCCCTCCAACCCCACCGGAACCCTGATCGGTGAGGCCGAGCTGCAGGCCATCTACCAGATGGTGAAACAGCGCGGTGGCTGCCTCATCGTCGACGAGATCTACCACGGGCTGATCTATGATGGTGCTTCCCGCTCGGCCCTGGCCATCGCCGAGGACGTTATCGTCATCAACAGTTTTTCCAAGTATTTTGGTCTTACCGGCTGGCGGGCTGGCTGGCTGGTGGTGCCAGCGTCACTGTTGCCGGACATCGACCGGCTGGCGCAGAACCTGTTTCTTGCCGCGCCCACTCCGGCTCAGCATGCCGCCCTGGCGGCCCTGCAGCCGGAAACCCTGGCCATCCTCGAACAGCGTCGCGAGGAATTTCACCGCCGTCGCGACTACCTGCTGCCGTCCTTGCGGGAACTGGGTTTCGACATCCCGGTGACCCCGCAGGGCGCCTTCTACCTGTACGCCAACTGTGAACGCTTCTGCGACGACAGCTTCGACTTTGCCCGCCGCCTGCTCGAAGAAGCAGGCGTGGCCATCACCCCGGGGCTGGACTTTGGCCACAACCGGCCGGAAAAGCACCTGCGTTTCGCCTACACCACGTCCATGGAACAGCTCGAGGAAGGCGTGGCCCGGCTTGCTGCCGCTCTGGTGCCGCCATGAGGCGGCACAGGGGCGAGTGACGAGTGACGAGTGACGAGTGACAAGTGACAAGTGGCGAGTGACAAGTGGCGAGGAGTCCGTCATTTGTCCCATGCCACCGAGGCAACGAACCCCGGAACCGGCCTGGCCATCGGTCGCGGGGATGCCTTTTGGCTTCGAACGCGATCGATGCGC
>JAJRYG010000069.1 GCA_024275915.1 Gammaproteobacteria bacterium | reverse complement strand
GGGAAGTCGATGCCGCTGCCCTTTGCATGACAGCGGGCCTGCCTTGAGGGGATATTGCCCGTACCCCTGTACAGGGAGAGTCGTGAACTGAAAAGCCCGGAGGTTTTTGACATGTTTTGATTCTTCTGGGTCTGGTTGTGGCGCCATTTTATTGTTTGCAGGACTGGCCGATCTTGGCCAGACACCACTCTGCCTGTTTGTCAGCTAACAGGCTGTTGAAAAAGTCCGTAGAGGGACTTTTTCAACAGCCTGCTAAGGTGTGCTCCATATCAAGCATAGCGGCCGGAGCCGAAGGGAGTAAAGGGAGTTTACAAAGTGTTTACACAATGGGTTTGTCGGTTCCGTATGGCCGCAAGCGGGTCAGGGTTGTTCAGCGGCCAGTTGAGCGGGGTTTTTTGCCGCAATCAAGGCAGTTTTTTTTAACTGTTCATTTTTCAGTTTCATGTTGGCAATCAGGCCATCGAGGCCCTTTTGCCTGATTTCGGTGGCAAAGCCGTTGCGGTAGGTGGAGATCATGCTGACCCCATCGACGGTGACGTCATAGATTTTCCAGCCCTTGCGCGTCAGGTGCATGTTGTAGTTGAGCTGGGTGATCTTGCCATTCTTGCTGTGTACCTCCGAACGCACGGTGACCCGTTTGCTGTCTTCCGCGGCGCGCAGCGGCAGAAACACGAACATGTCTTCGGGGATGGTCTTGCCGGTGATGTAATTGGCCAGCGCGGTGGAATAGAAACGCAGCAGCAGGGTCCGGAACTGATGGATGAATTCCAGTTTCTGCTCCTTGCTGGCCGTGCGCCAGTGCTTGCCCAGCGCCCACTTGGAGACACTGATGAAGTCAATGTGGGGGAGGATGATCTCCTCGATGAGATCGTTGATGATGCTCGGATCCCTCTGGATTTCATCCGCACGGCTGTTCAATTCACGGATCATCTTTTTGGTGGCCGACTCCAGCACCTGATCAGGTGGGGTGACCTCGGCCCGGGCGTCCAGGCTCAGGAGCAGAAAAAAGCCGAGCAGAATCACCGGTAAAGCCGTGAGGCGGGTCTTGATGTCGTTTTGCATGAGTGTGCTCATCGGGTCCATAATCGTTGTGGCCGGGAAGTTGTTTCCCCCGGGCTATGCGGCCTGATATGATTTAGTCACTCAGGACTATCGGTAAGTTCCGGCCAGAACTTTACATTCTAGCGAAAAAAAGCGAAAAATTCAGGAGTTTGTAGTGGCAAAAACTGAAACAGGCCGAGGAAAATTTCCTTCTGTGCGCCATCGACGCATGCGCCGGGATGATTTTTCCCGCCGCCTGATGCGTGAATCGCACCTGCATGTGGATGACCTCATTTATCCCATGTTCATTCTCGAAGGGGAAAAACAGCGTCAGCCGGTGGCTTCCATGCCGGGTGTCGAACGGCTCAGCCTCGACCTGCTGCTCAGGGAGGCCGAAGCGCTGCAGCGCCTGGGCATTCCCGCCATTGCCCTGTTCCCGGTCACACCGGCCGAGCACAAGTCCGAAGATGCCCGTGAGGCCTTCAATCCCGAGGGCCTGGCCCAGCGGGCCGTGCGGCTGCTGAAGGCCGAGTTTCCCGAGCTGGGAGTGATCACCGACGTGGCACTGGACCCCTTTACCACCCACGGTCAGGACGGACTGATCGACGAAACCGGTTACGTGATGAATGACGAAACCGTCGAGGTGCTGGTCAAACAGGCGCTGTCCCACGCCCAAGCCGGTGCCGATGTGGTGGCCCCTTCCGACATGATGGACGGGCGCATCGGCGCCATCCGTGAGGCCCTGGAGGGTGCCGGACACATCCACACCCGCATCCTCGCCTATTCGGCCAAGTACGCCTCCAGCTTCTATGGACCGTTTCGTGATGCGGTGGGCTCGGCCGGTAACCTGGGTGCGGGCAACAAGTACACTTATCAGATGGATCCGGCCAATGGCGACGAAGCCCTGTGGGAAGTGGCACGCGACATCGAGGAAGGCGCCGACATGCTGATGGTCAAGCCCGGCATGCCCTATCTGGACATTGTCTATCGGGTCAAGGAACAGTTTGCCATGCCCACCTATGTGTATCAGGTCAGCGGCGAGTATGCCATGCTCATGGCCGCCGCACAGAACGGCTGGCTGGATGAAAAGGCCGTGATCATGGAATCCCTGCTGGGTTTCAAGCGGGCCGGGGCCGACGGCATCCTGACCTATTTTGCCAAACGGGTGGCCCAGTGGCTGAAAGAGGCCCGATGAAGACAGACAGAAACTGAACTGACCCAGGCCGTCGGCCTTTACCTTCAAAGAACCATTTGAGGACAAACCATGCCAGCAAGTTATTTTTCCGGGCTGTTCGGCAGTTCGCC
>JAJRYG010000068.1 GCA_024275915.1 Gammaproteobacteria bacterium | reverse complement strand
CCCTTATTTTTAGTGTAATTTAAACCCATGCTCACTTACTTTACCAATAGCTGCCTGAATTTTTGGATGCAGGGACTTTGGGGACAGTATATTCAGGAACGAGCACAGGTTTTTTCCAATCGCAGCATGGCCCACCCTGTGTGAGGAGTGGAAAAATCGAGCACGGCACTGAAAATGTGTGCATGGAAGGCGCTTTGCTATCCTGCGCCAAAAATTCACACAACCATGGGGTTAACGCTTGCGGGTAAACTTCTTCAACCGTTCACGTTTTTCCACCTGCCGCTTGCTCAGGACATTTTTCTTGCCGGCAAACGGGTTCTTGCCACTTTTAAGTTCCAAGCGGATGGGGGTGCCTTCGAGCTTGAGGTATTTCTGGAAGCTGTTGATGAGGTAGCGTTTGTAGGCGTCGGGCAGGGCTTCGGTCTGGCTGCCGTGGATGACGATGATGGGCGGGTTGCGGCCACCCTGGTGGGCAAAGCGCAGTTTGATGCGCCGGCCTTTGGTGACCGGGGGCTGGTGGGCACTGACCAGCGAGGTGAGCAGTTCGGTGAGCTGGTTGGTGGACAGGTCACGAGTTGCTGATTCGTGGGCCTTGAGGATGGACTTGAACAGATTGCCCACACCACTGCCATGCAGGGCGGAGATGTAATGAATGCGGGCAAAATTGATGAACGGCAGTTTGCGATCCAGTTCCTGCTTGATCTTGTCGCGCTGTTCCGGATCCAGGCCATCCCATTTGTTGACGGCAATCACCAGGGCACGTCCACTGTCGAGGATGAAGCCGAACAGGGTGGCATCCTGTTCGCTGACACCTTCCTGGCCGTCGAGCAGCATGATCACCACGTTGGAGTCTTCGATGGCCTGCATGGCCTTGATGATGCTGAATTTTTCGATGGCTTCCTTGACCCGGGCACGACGGCGAATGCCGGCGGTGTCTATGAGTGTATAGGCCTGGCCGTCCCGTTCGAAGGGCAGATAGATACTGTCACGAGTGGTACCGGGCAGATCATAGGCCACGACCCTTTCTTCACCGAGGATGCGGTTGACCAGGGTGGACTTGCCCACATTGGGGCGGCCGACGATGGCAATACGAATGCTTTTGTCTTTTTCTGCTTCCGTCTCTTCTTCTGCCGGTGGCAGCTCGGCGAACACATGGCTGAGCATCTGGTTGACTCCGCGGCCGTGGGATGCGGCAATGGCCAGCGGCTCGCCCAGCCCCAGGGCATAGAACTCGGCGGTAACGACGTTGGGATCCAGGCCATCGGTCTTGTTGACCACCAGGTAGATGCGCTTGCCGGTTTCGCGCAGACGCCGGGCAATGTTGTCGTCCTCGGCGCTGAGGCCGGCTCGCCCATCGACCAGAAACAGGATGATGTCACTGTCTTCCACCGCCTGCCAGGACTGGCTGGCCATCAGGCCATCGATGCCTTTGTCTTCGCCACTGAGGCCACCGGTATCGACGACGATGTAGGGCCGATCACCCATTTTGCCTTCGCCGTATTTGCGATCCCGGGTCAGGCCAGGCTGGTCGGCCACCAAGGCATCACGCGAGCGGGTCAGACGGTTGAACAGGGTGGACTTGCCTACATTGGGACGCCCAACCAGGGCGATGACGGGTTTCATGTTATTCGGGCTGCTGCAGGTGAAAGGCTTCGAGATGGCCAAGGCGGTCGACGGTGAGGATCAGATCCTTTTCCTTGACTGGTGTGACCAGCACATTGTTGGCCTTGGGGAACATCTTGTCGTCTTCCTCGATCTGCTCCGGATCCTCAAACAGGTAATAGCCGGCGTTGATCTGCCGGCGTGCCACGATGACGCCATCGGCACGACGGATCCAGTGGAGGTAGCCGTCATAGTCGGCCACCACCAGATATTTGCCCGATAGCTCGGGGCCGGTCAGGGAGCGACGCAGCAGTTTGTCCTGACGCCACAAGGTGGAACCGTTGAAACGGTTCAGCGCCCAGACCTGACTGTCGGAGTCGGTCAGATAGACCCGGTAAGGATCCAGCGCCATTCCCGAATAGGAAGAAATGTCCTGCACCCAGAGGATACGGCCATTTTCCAGCCGTACCGCAGCCAGACGGCCCTGATAGGTGACCACATAGGCCACGTCTTCGACGATAACCGGATCGGCATCGATGTCCACCATACGTTCCAGTTCGGTACGCCCACTGGGCACAGCCACCTGGGTTTCCCACAATACGGTACCTCCGTTGAGGGTCAGGGCCACCAGCTTGCCATTGTCGGTACCGACTATCACCATGTCGTTATTGATGGCCGGAGTACTCAGGCCACGCAGGGTCAACAAGGGGACATTGCGGTCGTAGACCCACAGATGCTGCCCTGATTCGGCATTCAGTGCATGAACACGGCCATCGACGGTACGGATGATGATGACATCCTGGGCTCCTCGGGCGGGCGCCAGTACTTCACTGGATACCTGGGCCTGCCACACAGGCTGGCCGTTTTCCGGCTTGAGGGCAATGACTTCGCCCTGGCTGGTACCGAAGATCAGCAAGCCTTCGGCTATCGCCGGGCCACTGGCCAGCTGCCTGTCCATCTCGACTTCCCATTTCAGCTCACCGCTGAGAGCATCGAAACTGCGCACATAACCGGTGTAGTCGGCAATATAGCCGGTGCCTTCATGCACGATGGGGCCGAGTTTCAGGTAGTTTTCACTGACACCGTTGCCCCGGCTATCCTGCCACTGTGAATGAACAATGAGCGGATTTTCGATGGGCGTCAGCGCCGCCGGTGGCAGGACATCCTTGCCGCTGCTGCTGCAGGCCGCACCCAGTACTGCAAGTAATACAGGAACAATCAGTCTCACGAAACAGCCTCACTGTCCTGTACGGCCAGATCATCCAGTTTCATCTGCAGGAACTGGCGGCGTTGTGGCTGCAGGTCGGCGGCCAGCAGGGCCTTGCGATAGGCGTCGGCCGCCTCAGAGGTTTTGCCCTGTTGCACATAGATGTCGCCGCGGGCTTCATCATACAGGCTGGCAAAACCGGCATTGTCCCTGGCATCGAGCAGGCTCAGCGCTTCGCTGGTCTTGTCCTGGGTGGCCAGCACCCGTGCCATGCGCAAACGTGCCAGCAGCTTGAATCCATCGTTGGAACTGTTGTCCAGCACCCATTGCAACTGGGCGCGGGCGGAGTCGTAATCGTCCTTGTCGGCCGCAACCTTGGCCAGCATCAGTGCTGACAGGCTGGCATAGGGTGTGCCGCCATAGGCATCGAGCATCTGCTTGCCCAGTTCATAGGCCTTGTCACTGTTGTTGCTGTCAGCGGCGGCAATGATTTCGGCAAAGACCACCGAAGCCTGTGCCGACTGACTGTGCTGATAGTTGTCCCAGTAGCGGTAACCACCGATGGCCAGCACCCCAAAAACAAGGCCAGCGATGACCGAACGGGCGTTCTCCTTCCACCAGTCTTTTAATGCCTGTACCTGTTCTTCTTCTGTTTGATATGTTTCCACGTTTAATTGCTCCAGTACGAATTCAGAGTTTCAGTTTATCGGCGAGTGCTGCCACCAGCTGCGTCTGTGCGATGCTTTCCTGTCCGGATTTGCCACGTAAATCCTTGATACCGATCTGGGCCGCGTTCATTTCGTCCTCACCCAGGATCAGTGCCAAGGCGGCGCCCGATTTGTCGGCTCGCTTCATCTGGCTCTTGAAACTGCCGCCACCGGCGTTGGCCAGCAGGCGCAGAGCCGGCAATGCATCACGCAGCTGTTCAGCCAGAATCCGACCGGCCTGTTCCGCCTTCTCCCCTGCCATGATCAGGTAGGCATGGGGCACGGTGTTGTCGGGCAACAGTCTGTCTTCGAGCAGCGACAGCAGCCGTTCCAGTCCCAGCGCGAAGCCCATGGCCGGGGTAGCCTTGCCACCGAGCTGTTCCACCAGACCATCGAAACGGCCACCGGCACAAACCGTACCCTGGGCCCCCAACCGGTCGGTGACCCATTCGAACACGGTTTTGGAATAGTAATCCAGCCCCCGCACCAGGCAGGGATTGACGCGGTATTTTATGCCCACGGCATCCAGCAACGCACACACCTGCCGGAAATGCTGTTCTGACTCCTCATCGAGGTAGTCGTTCAGTTTTGGTGCCTCGGCAATCAGGCTCTGCATTTGCGGGTTCTTGCTGTCGAGGATGCGCAGCGGGTTGGACTCGAGGCGACGCAGGCTGTCATCATCCAGGGCATCACGGTGCTGCTGCAGGTAGTCCACCAGGATCTGTCGGTAGGCATGACGGGCGGCGGGGCTGCCCAGCGAGTTGATCTCCAGGTGCACGTCGTCGGCCATGTCGAGCTTGTGCCAGAGCCGAGCGGTCATCATGATCAGCTCGGCATCGATGTCCGGCCCGGCCAGGCCAAAGACTTCCACACCCATCTGGTGGAACTGGCGATAGCGGCCCTTTTGTGGCCGCTCATGGCGGAACATGGCCCCCTTGTACCAAAGGCGCTGGGTCTGGTTGTGTAGCAGACCATGCTGGATGCAGGCCCGCACACAGCCAGCGGTGCCTTCGGGGCGCAGGGTCAGGCTGTCACCATTGCGATCCTCGAAGGTGTACATCTCCTTTTCCACAATGTCCGTCACTTCGCCAATGGAGCGCTTGAACAGCTCGGTCTTCTCGATGATGGGCAAACGGATCTCGCCATAACCATAACTGGCCATCAGGGTGGCAAAGATGGATTCGACGGCCTGCCAGCGTGCTGTATCGACGGGCAGGATGTCATTCATCCCCCGCACGGCCTGGATCGACTTGGACACTACAAATTTTCCCGCAAAATTGGTCAGATTTACCCGAATGGGAGGTTTTCTCCCAAACGAGCTCAAATAAAGCCCGGCATTATACTCCAACCGGCCACCGGACGGCATCACCTGGCAGGCTGTAGAAAAACACAATTTTTCCTCGGAAGCACCGGGTGAGGCTCGGCCATTTTTTCACGGCACAAAGTCACTAAAATAATGTGGGTACGGGGCACGCTGTTTTCCATGGCCTGGCTGAAAGAGCCCCCATGGCCTGTTTCAACCACCAATTCCTGGCCCATCAGGGCCTACATGGCGCCAGTGGCCTGCAATTTTTTCAGCAACATGGCTTCTTTCGAGTCGGGGAACTTGCCCTTGAGCAGGGTTTCGTAGCTGGCAACCCGGTTCTTGTTGCCCGAGCGGCGTTCCAGCAGAATCCCCAGCCACAGACTGGCGGCATTGTGACGGGCATTTTGCAGGTACTTGTACAGATACAGGCGCGCATTGGAATAATTCCCGGTGTCGAAACTGAGCTGCCCCATGGCCAGCAATGACTTGGGTGAGTCCGGCATCCATTTGAGGGCTTTTTTCAGATTGAATTCGGCCACGGTGATGTCCCCCTTGTCCATGGCACAGAGGCCAAGATTTTCATACACCGGTCCCTTGTTGACATACAGGGGGTCTTCGAGCACCTGGATGAAATAGCCACTGGCTTCGTCGTATTTACCCTCGCCACAGAGAAACACGCCGTAATTGTTTTTCAGCATGGAGTCGTCGGGCGTCAGCGCCAGGGCTTTTCTGAAATGGGTTTCGGCCTTGTGCTTTTCGTCCAGCATGGAGTAGAGCTGGGCAATGTAGTGATGAGCCCTGGGGTTTTTCGGATCCTGCTCCAGCGCCTTCTTGAGTTTTTCGATGGCCAGTGAATTTCGTCCTTGGCGCATGTAGGCCAGCCCCAGATCGGCATTGTAGCCGGAGGCCTCGATCTGCCTTTCCTTTGCCGCCTCCACTTCCGGATCGGTGGCGCAGCCGGAAAGGAACAAGGCCGTGCTGAGCAACAAAAGGGTTAAAACCTGTTTCATGGGATTCACCGTTAGGATGTAAAAGGGACGTGTCGTGTCTGTTTGCGCAACTGCCGTTTGGTCCGATCCTTGACCTTGCCGGCAAGCTGACCGCAGGCCGCATCGATGTCTTCACCCCGGGTCTTGCGGGTCACCGTGATGAGGCCGGCTTTCATGAGGATGTCGCGGAAGCGATCGATGTGTACGCGGTCCGAGGTCTGGTAATCGGTTTGTGGAAAAGGATTGAACGGGATCAGATTGACCTTGGAGGGAATATTCTTCAGCAGTTTTGCCAGCTGCCGGGCCTGGGCCGGGCTGTCGTTGATACCGGCCAGCATGACATATTCGAAGGTGATCTTGCGCTTGTGCTCCCCTTCTACATAACGTTTGCAGGCAGCCAGCAGTTCGGCAATGGGGTATTTCCTGTTGAGCGGCACCAGGGTGTCGCGCAGGGCATCATCCGGCGCATGCAGGGAAACGGCCAAGCTGACATTACTCACCTGCTTGAGTCGGTCCATGGCGGGAATGACGCCGGAAGTGCTCAAGGTAACCCGACGTTTGGACAGGCCATAGGCATTGTCTTCGGTCATCAGGCTCATGGCCCGCACCACGTTGTCGAAATTGAGCAGGGGTTCGCCCATTCCCATCATCACCACATTGCTCACTACCCGCTGGCTGCGTGGCATGCACTTGAGGGCCTTGTTGGCGGCCCACAGCTGGCCAATGATTTCACCACAGGAGAGGTTGCGGTTGAAACCCTGCTGCGCAGTAGAGCAGAAACTGCACTCCAGGGCACAGCCCACCTGGGATGAAATGCACAGGGTGCCGCGCTCGGCTTCGGGAATGAACACGGTTTCGATGCTGTTGCCACTGTCCAGTTTCAGCAACCACTTGATGGTGCCGTCGTCGGAAACCTGCTCGGCAACGATCTCCGGTACCCGGATTTCGGCACGTTCAGCGAGTTTTTCCCGCAACGCCTTGCCGAGGTTGGTCATTTGTTCGAAGTCACTGACACCGAACTGGTAGATCCACTTGAGCACCTGGGTGGCCCGAAAGGACTTCTCACCAATATCGGTGAAAAAGTCCTCGAGTCCCTGCCGATCCAGATCCAGCAGGTTGATTTTTTCGTGCGTATTCAAGTACTCACCTGTTCAACGGGTACGCGGGCAGATTTCATCGTCATTGAAGAAATAGGCAATTTCCACCGCAGCAGTTTCTGCGGCATCGGAACCGTGCACGGCATTTTCATCCACGGTTTCGGCAAAGTCGGCACGGATGGTACCCGGCGCGGCCTCGGCCGGGTTGGTGGCGCCCATCAGCTTACGGTGTCTGGCGACGGCATTTTCGCCTTCCAGAACCTGAATCATGACCGGGCCTGAAATCATGAAGGCCACCAGATCATTGAAAAACGGGCGCGCCTTGTGGACCGCATAGAAACCTTCGGCCTTTTCCCGGCTCAGATGCACCATTTTGGCAGCAATGATCTGCAGGCCTGCGTCTTCGAAGCGGCTGTAGATCTTGCCAATGATGTTCTTGCTCACGGCATCGGGTTTGATAATTGAAAGTGTGCGCTCTGTAGCCATTTTTTACTCCAGTTTGAGATAGAAAATAACACAAAACCCGCGGGTTAGCGCAGGCTTTGTTCAAATATTGCGGGAGCGGGATTCTAAATAGCTGTTCCAAATATCCGTTCAGGTAATGCGGCCGTGACAGTGGGCGGGCTGAATATCCCCATTAAAAACAGAATATGCGATTCAGTCTTTCTCTTCGATCCAGGCCATCTGGATGGCCTCGAGGATCTTCTCGCCGGAACGGTCGTGATCATCATCGAATTCTTCCAGCTCAACCACCCAGTTGAACAGATCGGTAAAGCGGATGTACTTTGGATCCACGTCCGGATGGGCTTCATCCAGAGCGATGGCGATGTCCAGTGTATCGGTCCATTTCAGTGACATGGCAGTTCTCCTCAGATAGCGTCGGTTCAGTGGTTTTCCGAGACCATGTTGATGGTGTATTTGGGGATTTCGATCACCAGATCCGTGTCTCCCACAACGGCCTGACAACTCAGGCGCGAATCGGGCTCCAGACCCCAGGCCTTGTCGAGCAGGTCATCTTCATCCTCGGTGGATTCTTCCAGTGTATCGAAACCTTCACGGATATACACATGGCAGGTGGTACAGGCACAGGATTTCTCGCAGGCATGTTCGATTTCGATGCCGTTGGCCAACGCCGCGTCACACACGGTGGTGCCCGGCTCGGCTTCGATCACCGCGCCATCGGGGCAAAGTTCTTCGTGGGGCAGGAATATCAGTTTTGTCATGGTGGCTACGCTATGTAATATGAATTCGGTATGGGTTCAGTCGCCGGCAATCTCGTCGACGGTGTGACCGGCAAGGGCCTTGCGGATACTGCTGTCCATGCGCCGGGCAACGAAGTCTTTGGCTGTCTTGTCCAGATCTTCCATGGCCTTCTTGATGGCCAGGTGGTCGGTGCCATCACGGGCAGCCTGCAGGTTGGCGGCCGCCACGTCGATGCGGTTGCGTTCTTCCTCGCTGAGCAGCTCACGATCCTTGACCAGGGCCACGGCCAGGGCTTCGAGCACCCGGTCAGCCTCGACCTGCTGTTCCAGCAGCTTGCGGGCCGCCACGTCTTCTTCGGCATGGTCGATGGATTCACGCAACATGGTTTCGATTTCAGCATCGGTGAGACCATAGGAGGGCTTGATTTCGATGCCGGCCTGTACTCCGGTGGTTTCTTCCCGGGCGGTCACTGACAGCAGGCCGTCGGCATCCACCTGGAAGGTGACCCGAATACGTGCCGCACCGGCCACCATGGGCGGAATGCCACGCAGGGTAAAACGGCCCAGCGAACGGCAGTCGTCCACCAGTTCACGTTCACCCTGCAGAACATGAACCGACATGGCGGTCTGGCCATCCTTGTAGGTGGTAAAGTCCTGGGCGCGAGCCACGGGGATGGTGGTGTTGCGATGAATGATCTTTTCCACCAGGCCACCCATGGTTTCCAGTCCCAGTGACAGGGGGATCACGTCCAGCAGCAACAGTTCGTCATCGGGCTTGTTGCCAGCCAGCAGGTCGGCCTGGATGGCGGCACCATTGGCTACCACCGTGTCGGGGTCGATGTCCACCAGCGGCTCCTGGCCAAAGGCGTCACCGACCTTTTCCCGCACCCGGGGCACCCGGGTGGAACCGCCGACCATGACTACCGCCTGGATTTCTTCCTTGCTGACCCCGGCATCGCGCATGGCACGTCGGCAGGGCAACAGGGTTTTCTGGATCAACGGATCGACAAGTTTGTTGAAGGTTTCCCGGTCAAGTTCCCCTTCCCAGTAGCTGCCGTCTTCCAGTTCGATTTTGATCGCGGTCGTGGCGCTGTCGGTGAGGGCTTCCTTGGCCTGGCGAGCATGGTGCATGAGACGGCGCAGCTGGTGATGCCCCGTGTCATCGGCGATGCCGGCCTGGGCCATGATCCATTCGGCAATGGCCTGATCGAAATCATCTCCGCCCAGAGCACTGTCCCCACCGGTGGCCATGACCTCGAACACACCCTTGTTGAGCCGCAGCAGGGAAATGTCGAAAGTGCCTCCACCCAGATCGTAGACAGCAATGACGCCTTCGGTACCCTTGTCGAGGCCGTAGGCCACCGCTGCCGCCGTGGGTTCGTTGAGCAGGCGCAGGACATTGAGATCGGCCAGTCTGGCGGCATCCTTGGTGGCCTGACGCTGGGCATCATCGAAATAGGCCGGTACGGTGATCACCACACCATGCAGTTCACCACCGAGGGTGTCCTCGGCACGTTTTTTCAGCACCTTGAGGATTTCGCTGGAGACTTCCACGGCACTGACATCCCCTGCCACCGTATGAAAACGGGGCACGGCCGAGTCGGTCTTGACGAATTCGTAAGGCAGGCGACTGCCGAGGTTCTTTATGTCGGCAAGGCCACGGCCCATGTAACGCTTGACGGAGACGATGGTATTGAGGGGATCTTCCATGGCCATGTCACGGGCTTCTTCGCCAACAACAGGGGCCTGATCCTTGACATAGTGCACCACCGAGGGCAGCAGGTGCCTGCCCTGTTCATCGGGCAGGGTTTCGGCCACACCACTGCGCACACTGGCAACCAGTGAATTTGTGGTACCCAGATCGATACCCGCTGCCAGTTTGTGCTCGTGGGGATTGCTCGATTGACCGGGTTCGCTGATTTGTAACAATGCCATGCTTTTTTTCTACCAGTTTCAGAGAATCTGCGGCATGAGGATCACACCGCAAACAACACTACAGTTATTTCGACAACACCCGTCGTATCATGGACAGCGGTTTGAACCTGCCCGTGCCCGACACGACAAAGGGAATTGCCAACAGGGAAATACCCTGGTCGTTATCGCCTCATTCCCGAATCAGGCTCGGGGCAGGCTCTGCCCTGTTTCCCGAGTCGAGAAGGGATGGCTTCGAATAAAACCCCGGGCTGAATGCCTTTCGTATCACTTTGCGGGACAACCGTGAAATCACGATATTACAGGATATCGACCAGGCTTTCTTCCAGCTCTTCGGCTTCCTGTTGCAAGCGATTGAAGAACTGCATTTTCTGCACCAGCTGTTTGGCCTGTTGCTCCGATGATTCATCATCGACAGCCAGATACCCGCGTATTTCATCGATCATCTGTGCCTGGCGCTCACTGATGTCCTGCATGATGCCATTGAGGGCTGCCAGCGGGTCATCACTGTCGCACACTTGTGCCAGCGCTTCGCGCAGTTCGATCTGTTCCATGAGAAAGACCGGATCGAGATGGGTTTCCTTCTCGTCATCGAAATCGACACCGGCCAGCTGCAGCTGATAGCGGGCTCGTTGTAACGGGGACTTGAGCACCTGAAAGGCTTCGTTGACCTGGGCAGCCCTCTGTACCGACAGGCGTCGTTCCTGATCCGAGGCATTGGCAAAGCGATCCGGGTGCAGGTTGCGTTGCAAGTCCCGATAGCGTTGTGCCAGTTGCTGCTGCTCGATATCGAAATCGACCGGCAGGCCGAACAACTCGAAATGATTATGTTCAAGGCTCATGGCTGACGACAACCGGGACTAGACGGTAAAACTTTCGCCGCAGCCACAGGTGTCCTTGACATTTGGATTGTTGAACTTGAATCCTTCGTTCAGGCCTTCCTTGCCATAGTCCAGCTCGGTGCCATCCAGATAGAGAAAGCTTTTCGGGTCGATGATGATCTTCACACCATTGGATTCGAAGACCTTGTCTTCGTCCTCGACCTTGTCGACAAATTCAAGCACATAGGCCATGCCCGAACAGCCAGTGGTCTTGACGCCAAGGCGCAGACCTTCGCCCTTGCCTCGGTTGTCCAGAAAGGCCTTGACCCGTTGGGCCGCTGCATCTGTAAGTGTTATCGCCATACTGTTAACTCCGCGACCAAAGGCAATTACTTGCCTTTTTTATCCTTGTAGTCGGAAATGGCGGCCTTGATGGCGTCTTCTGCCAGAACCGAACAGTGAATCTTCACCGGTGGCAGTTCCAGCTCTTCGGCGATCTCGGTGTTCTTGATGGATGCCGCTTCGTCCAGTGATTTGCCCTTGACCCATTCGGTCAGCAGTGAGCTGGATGCTATGGCAGAACCACAACCATAGGTCTTGAACTTGGCATCTTCAATCACACCTTCGTCGTTGACCTTGATCTGCAGACGCATGACGTCACCACAGGCCGGGGCGCCGACCATGCCGGTACCAACGTTTTCGTCTTCCTTGCTGAAGGCGCCGACGTTACGTGGATTTTCATAATGATCAATCACTTTGTCACTGTATGCCATGATCGTTTACCTCGTTGATGTTCCTGATATTAAATTACAACAGCCTGTCGGCAATGCGGGTTGGCATTGCCCTTTTCAAACTCAGTGTGCGGCCCATTCGATGGATTCCAGATCGATGCCATCGTTGTACATTTCCCACAAGGGTGAAAGCTCGCGCAGCTTGCCGATGTTCTTGTGAATCTCTTCGATGGCGTAGTCGATTTCTTCTTCGGTGGTAAAACGACCTATGGAGAAACGGATGGAACTGTGCGCCAGTTCATCGTTGCGCCCCAGTGCACGCAGTACATAGGATGGCTCCAGGCTCGATGAAGTACAGGCCGAACCGGAAGAAACTGCCAGTCCCTTCAGGGCCATCATCAGTGACTCGCCTTCGACGAAGTTGAAACTGATATTCAGATTGTGCGGAATACGCTGTTCCAGATCACCGTTGATATAGGTTTCCTCAATGTCTTTCAAGCCTTCGAGCAGGCGATCCCGCAGCATGCGGATACGTTCGTTGTCACTGGCCATTTCTTCTTTTGCCAGGCGGAAGGCTTCACCCATGCCGACGATCTGGTGAGTAGCCAGGGTGCCGGAACGCATGCCGCGTTCATGGCCACCACCGTGCATCTGTGCTTCCAGACGGACACGGGGCTTGCGGCGCACGTACAGGGCACCAATGCCCTTGGGGCCATAGATCTTGTGGGCCGAGAATGACATCAGATCCACTTTCAGATCCTCGATGTCAATGGGCACCTTGCCGGCACTCTGTGCGGCATCCACATGGAACAGGATCTTGCGTTCACGGGTCAGCTCGCCAATGGCCTTGATGTCCTGGATGACGCCGATTTCGTTGTTGACGTGCATGATGGAAACCAGAATGGTGTCATCACGCATGGCATTCTTCAGTACCTCCAGATCGAGCAGACCGTTGCTCTGTACGTCGAGGTAGGTGACTTCGTAGCCTTCCCGTTCCAGCTGGCGGCAGGTATCGAGTACTGCCTTGTGTTCGGTCTTGCAGGTGATGATGTGCTTGCCCTTCTTGTGATAGAAATGGGCCACACCCTTGATGGCGAGATTGTCCGATTCTGTTGCACCGGATGTAAAGACGATTTCCTTGGGGTTGGCATTGATCAGATCGGCAACATCCTTGCGTGCCTGTTCCACCGCTTCTTCGGCCTTCCAGCCGAATGGATGGGACTTGGATGCCGGATTGCCAAAGTTACCCTCCATGGTCAGACAGTCGCACAGCTTCCTGGCGACCCGGGGATCGACCGGTGTCGTTGCGGAATAATCAAAATAAACAGGAGTCTTCATTCTTTCACCATCATTTCTGCGTACCGGGAACGTCCTGTGCCACCGGTATCTTCATCATGTTCTGAAATTATCACGACCGTCCCGGTCGCACTGATACGTCCGCAGGTTGTTCAACCCTGGACGTTGGCGGTTTCTGTTTTGGTTTCGATTGCGGTGGCCGGCTGCGGCTCGTTCAGTTCGACCTGTACCCGCTCCTGTCTGGCCGCCACTTCCTGTACACCTTCGCGGTCAACCAGTTGCCCCAGGCTGATGCCCATGAGAAATTGATGAATCTGGTGACTCAGCTCGGTCCACAGTTCATGGGTCAGACATTCCTGATCGTCCTGACAGTTGGACAGGCCGCCACAACGGGTGGTCTCGACCTTTTCGTCTACCGCGGTGATCACGTCGGCCACGGCGATATCGGCCGCAGCACGGCTCAGTCGGTATCCACCACCGGGACCCCGGGTGCTATCGACCAGACCCTGCTTGCGCAACTTGGAAAAAAGCTGCTCCAGGTAGGAAAGGGAAATACCCTGGCGTTGTGAAATATCGGCCAGTGTGATGGGACCTTCTTCATAGTGAAGTGCCAGGTCAAGCATGGCAGTTACCGCGTAACGACCTTTAGTTGTCAGTCTCATTGCAAAATCCGCCCAACATTAGTAATCTGTGAAATTCGAATAGCAAACAAAATAGCAAAACCTAGCTTTTTGGTCAAGTATTATCTCACTATCCGCACAAATTTCTGACACGGATCAGTTACTTCTCCGAATTTTCCTTCTCGGCAGTTTCGCACTGGGTGGTTTCCTGCGGTGAATCCAGCTTTTCCTGCTCCTGATTGCCGCTGATATCGCAGACACCCAGATCCGGCATTTCCACTACATCCAGCTCCATTCCCAGTGTTTTCAATGACTTGCACATATTCTGCATCTGCTGATCCATGGCGTGAATGTGGTCCAGCATGCAGTTGACGGCGTTCGCTACCGGATCGGGCATGTCCTGGCTGGTGCCGTAGGCATCGAAGCCAATCTTTTTGGCAAATTCCTTGCGGCGCTTGTCGTCCTCGCTGACCGGTTCCTTGTGCCCGGCAACGATGCGTCCGGGAATGCCCACCACGGTGGCCCCTTCTGGTACATCCTTGACCACCACCGCATTGGAGCCAACCCGAACATTGTTACCCAGTTGCAGGGGGCCGAGCACCTTGGCGCCCGCCCCGACCACCACATTGTTACCCAGGGTGGGATGGCGCTTGCCCTGCTTCCAGGAGGTGCCACCCAGGGTGACACCATGATAAAGGGTACAGTCATCCCCGATTTCGGCGGTTTCACCAATGACCACACCCATGCCGTGATCGATGAAGAAGCGGCGGCCAATAGTGGCGCCGGGATGGATCTCGATGCCCGTGAACCAGCGGGCCACATGGGCCTGCAGCCGTGCCAGCCACTTGAGGCCGTGCAGCCACAGCCAGTGGTTCATGCGATGAAACAGCATGGCATGCACACCCGGATAGGCGGTCAGCACCTCAAAACGGTTTCTGGCCGCCGGGTCGCGATCGAATACGCAGTCGATGTCTTCTCTGATTCGTTCAAACATGATTCTGTCTCTCAGGGGCGCACATTAGATGCTGCCTGAGTAATTGTGTCAACCAAAGACAGATACAAGGGAAAAGATACAAGATTCCAGCTGGCGGAGCGCCGGCATCCTGCCGGCGACGAGGTCATGGGCTGCCCCGGCGAAGCCGGCGTTCCTCTTTCCTCGTCATTTTATTGCGCCTCCCCTGCTCCCCGCCGGGTCGTGGTGAGCCGGTAGCCCCTTTGAACACAACAAAATCCGGGTTCTCCGGCACCGGCATCTCCGGGTTCTCCGGCACCGGCATCTCCGGGTTGCACGGCGCTCCATCCAGGCTCCGGGGCTGTTGCCGGCGAGACGCCGGTGCTCCTCGTCACTCGTCCCTCGTCACTTTATTACGGGGCCCCTTGCCCCCTTTCTGCGCGGTGGTGAGGATACCCCTCAGTATATTGACTTCGATGCGATCCAGATGGGCGCGGCCGAACAGGCGGCGCAGGCGGCGCATGAGCTGCTTGGGATTGTCGGGGTCGAGAAAACCCAGTTCGGTCAGTGCCGTTTCGAAATGGGCATAGAGTTGTTCCAGCTCCCCGGCGGTGGCGAAGGGGTGATCGCTCTTCCAGGTCTTCGTGGCTTCTCCCGCCCGTGCCAGGGCCGCGACACGCAGTTCGTAGGTGAGCACCTGGGTGGCGGCGGCCACGTTCAGGGAGCTGTAGTCGGAATTGGCGGGAATGTGCACCAGGTAATGGCATTTTTCCAGTTCGGCATTGCTCAGTCCGGTGCGCTCGCGGCCCATGACCAGCGCCACCTTGCCCGTCCTTGCCGCGTCGATCATCTGCTCGGCGCACTCGCGGGGCGCCAGGGTGGGCCAGCTGATGGTGCGCGAGCGGGCACTGGCGCCGGCCACCAGCTGACAGTCGGCGATGGCCTCGTCGAGGCTGTCGACCACCACGGCGCTGGCCAGCAGATCATCGGCACCGGCGGCCCGCGAACTGGCCTCGGCATGGGGGAATTTCAGGGGTTGCACCAGGTAGAGCTGGCTCAGGCCCATGTTCTTCATGGCACGCGCCACGGCACCGATGTTGCCGGGATGGGAAGTATTGACCAGCACCACGCGCAGATTTTCGAGTCCGATTGTCATCATGGCACCGATTCTATGTCATAAACACGCTGAGGCATAAGGTGGCAGGAAAATTAATGTTGCCCAGGGCACCGGCACGAACCCTCTCATACCTGCCGCAGGCCGGGACAGAACAGGTTGACTCAGCTCCGGCATTTCCTGATCATCATTGCCCCCGTATGTCTGGTGCGCGCGCAGTCATTGATAAAAATAACATCCTTGTAGTATGAAGGTAACCTGCCATGCCACTTGTCAATACACCATCATCGCCTCGACGCTTCTCGATGACCTTGCTTTCTCCCTTGCCGGGTCTTTTTCTTGCCCTGTTACTGTCTACCTGTCACTGGTCAACATGTACAAGACCATGGGCGGTGGCTGGGTGCTGCAGGCCGAAGAAGTCGCCAACAAGGCCGAAGCCGGCGCGAAAAAATGGCCCCTTTCCAGGCCGATGATACGAAAGAGGAATGACGACTGGCCGAGGGGCTGTTAAACTAGCCTCCATTCATGGCTTTCGCCATTGCTCTTTTTACAACCGAAGAAGGAACCCCCCGTGCACCCGATGCTGAATATCGCCATTCGTGCTGCCCGTCAGGCTGGCAACATCATTGCTCGTAACGCCACCCGTGTGGACACTCTGGCCATCACCAACAAGGCCCCCAATGACTATGTCAGTGAAGTCGACCAGAAAGCCGAACAGGAAATCATCTACACGCTGAAAAAGGCCTATCCCGATCATGCCATTCTGGCCGAAGAAAGCGGTGCCTCGGGGGACAGTGATTACCAGTGGATCATCGATCCGCTGGATGGCACCACCAATTTCCTTTACGGTTTTCCCCAGTTTGCCGTTTCCATTGCCCTGATGCACAAGGGCCGCCTGGATCAGGCCGTCATCTATGATCCCATGCGTGACGAGCTGTTCACCGCCAGCCGTGGCGGTGGTGCCCAGCTCAATGGTCGGCGCCTGCGCGTCACCAACCGCAAGAGTCTGGAAGGTGCCCTGCTGGGCACCGGCATCCCCTTCCGCGAATCCCAGCAGAAGTGGATGGATGACTACTTCGAGATGATGAAGGCTCTGATCCCCGGCACCGCCGGCATCCGCCGCGCCGGCTCGGCTGCCCTGGATCTGGCCTATGTGGCTGCCGGACGGCTGGACGGCTTCTGGGAGCTGGATCTGAACCTCTGGGACATCGCCGCCGGTGTGCTGATCATCGAAGAAGCCGGTGGCCTGGTCAGCGGTATCACCGGCAAGCCGGACCATCTGGAAACCGGCCACGTGGTCACGGCCAATCCCCGTGTCTTCAAGGCCATGCTGCAGACCATCCAGCCCCATGTGCCCGCCAGCCTGAAGCGCTGATGCAGGGGGTTGCGTTTCTCACGAAGTGACCGCTGACAGAGGTTCGAATGGCAGGGAGGCGGGAATTTGCCACCCTGCCCTACAATTTGGCAATTTACGTCCGCTATGGCTCAAAGGTAACCACCATCTGAATCGAGCCACCAAGGACCCATGAATCGCCCACAACCCCTGCACCCGCTGCACAGCCCCAAATCGCTGGAAATGACCATGCGAGACGCTCTCGACGGTCTGCAGGAAGTCGCCTGCCAGTCGGGTCTGCAGCCTTTTTCTGACTGTCTGCAGATCCTTTCCATTGAAGCTGCCAGTGAAGTCCTTCAGGATCCTCCTCCCGCCAGCGTGAGTGTTCTGCACCTTGCCCCGCATAGTGGCCCTGCACGCAGCAGCAATGTGCTGGATTTTCTGCTTCAGCGAGAAGCGGGACGCTGACACCCTCCATATCCTCTCCAGTGCCCACGATATATTTAAGCTTATTATACCGACATCATTTTTTTGATTGACATATCAATTTAACTTTCGTTGACCTGGGTCAACATAAGGTCAAAACTCACTGGAGTTGAAGACAAAAAAACAACAATACGGATCAAAACGAAAGCTAAGGAGAGGAATGTGAAACGAATGATTCAGGCTCTGACAGTCCCGCCACTGGCAGTCTGCCGTTATGGATGCGCCGGCTGCTGCGCGGCGCCCATTGGTGTTTTCTGGATAGCAGGCGTCGTCAGTCTGATCTATGCGTTCTTCGGTGGACCAACGGGGCAGGAGGGCATCAGCAGTGGCACTCTCATGCTCGGCATCATACTCTGGGCCATTGCCTCATTGTGGGCCAGCAACACCATCAGGAATGTCGATGGCGATAACGACTGTAAAGCCAGACCGGAAGGTGCCTGCAAGGTGTTCCGGCCGTCAGACAAGTTCGATGACTCCGATCCTATGGATGAAGTGAAAAAATTCCAGCGCTAACAGGATGTTGAAAAAGCCCTTCCCTGGCCTTTTTCAACCCGGGAACGACAAACGCGGTTTACCGTTCCCTCACACAGGCTGTCGAACAATGGCGTTTTTCAACAGCCTGCTAACTACACCTGGATGAAAGACACGAACCGAGGCCTTTAAGCCACGGTTAAACTAACCGCCCTTTTCTCCCGTTCCCTCGTCACCTTGTCAAAGACAGCTGCCATCCAGGCCATTGATCCAGCTGTCCACCATCGCCGTACCACTGCTGTCGATGAGGCTGCTGCCCAGCGGCGGCATGCCGTTGACATCACGCAGCCTGATCCGCGCACTTATCACCGAGCGGGCAGGCTCTGCAGGTGCAAGCAGACGGGGATCGGTCAGGCCCAGGCCTCCATGCAATGGACTGGTGTTGCAGATGTTCATGCCGCTCATGGGGGTGGCATAATGCAGATCCATGGCTGCCGGAGTCGGCCCACCACTGACATGGCAATAAGCACAATTGCTGTGCAACCAGCTGCGGGCCCGGTCATCGAGATCGGCCGTGCTGTCGTAGGGATTGGCCAGGGCCGGCAGGCTGTCCGGGGCGCCGGACAGGCCTGCACTGAACAGGCCAATCTGCTCGAAGGTGTACAGCTGGTTGGCGGTGCGGCCGGTCGAAGGGTAGAGGAAATCCCGGTTTAGCTGTGCCGTTTCCGGACCCACGGCAAATTTGGCCACGGCCGTGTGGCAGCGCATGCACTGAGTACTGCCGGGATACAGCCAGCTCTGCCCGGCGATGTCCTTGCTCTTGCCCGCCGTCACCAGGCTGGCGTCGGTTTGTGCATCGTTCCATTCATAACTGTAGCCGTTCCAGCTGCCATCGGGATGGCGCATGAGAAAACGGGTCTCAATCAGCTTGCCCGCGAGACGAAAATTCTTCATCAACACGGTGCCGGCCGGAAACTCCCAGTCCCCATTGGCATCAATGCTGATGGTGGTATTGTCGGGGAGGGCCAGATAACGCGCCTTGGTGGCGCCATCGGTCCAGAATGGTGCATTGATGTCATAGGGAACAAGGCCGGCAGCGGGCTTTTTGGGATCGGCCTTGTCCACGCAACCCGTGTCCTTGATGCTGGACGGCATGGTGCTGCCACCTGAGGTGCTTGACTCGACGATGTGGAAGATTTCACCCGAATAGTAACTGAGGACATACAGTTCACCATCGTGCCCCTGGGCAAACGAGCTGATGTTATAGGTAGTATCGATCAACTCGACAGCCGCGGCGGCAGGATCATTGTAGTAGTCCAGACTCCAGATCCGGCCACTGCCAAAGTCACCGAACAGGTACTTGCCCAGCAGGCCCGGACTGGCGCTGCCCCGGTAGACATAACCGCCGGTGATTGAAAAGTCGCCATTGGAATGATCATATTCCGCCACCGGTTCGTTCAGTGCAATGGTGATGCACGCCCCCCCGCCGTAACAATGGGCTCCTTCGCGGATATTCCAGCCGTAGTTGCCCCCCAGCTCGATGAGGTCCACTTCTTCCCACTGGTTCTGCCCTACATCGGCCAGCCACAGATCGCCCGTGCCCGAATCGAAACTCCAGCGCCAGGGATTGCGCAACCCCCAGGCATAGATTTCCGGGCAGCCTTCGGCAGCACAGCTTGCACTGGAAGCAAATGGATTGCTGGAAGGAATAGAGTAGCGGATTCCCGCGCTCCAGTCGGTTGCGGAAACATTCACATCGATGCGCAGCATGGCACCCAGCAGGGTTTTGGTATTCTGGCCATTGCCAGCGGGATCTCCCCCGCTGCCACCATCCCCCAGACCGATATAGAGATAACCGTCAGGCCCGAAGGCAATGTGACCGCCATTGTGGTTACCATAGGGTTGAGTGACGCTCAGAATAATCACTTCACTGGCCGGATCCAGACTCTGTCCGCCATCCGGGCTGGTAAAGCGGGAGATGCGGGATTCGAGATTACCTGCCGTGTAGGACAGATAGACGTAACCGTTGTTCTGAAAGTCGGGATGGAAGGCCATGCCCAGCAGGCCCTTCTCGCCACCGGAATTGACCCAGCTGCGGATATCGATGAAGTCAGTGGCTGTGCCGGTGGCCTGATCATTGGCGAAGACCTTGACCACCCCTGCCTGTTCGACCACATACCAGCGCGAGGTATTCCCGGGTGCCTGGATGAAGACCAGTGGCCGGTTGAACGTCAGGTTGGGAAAGTAGCGTTCGAGAGTGATGCTGGTACCCACCGCTGCCATCACATCCGGTGCCACACAGTCCGGATTGGCCGGCCGACTGTCCAGACCACTGACCGGCGTGACCGAAGGAGGGGTCACCGGAGGAGTTACCGTGGCTGGTGGTTTAGCATCATTGCTACCCCCACACGCGCTCAAACCAAGCACACCGAGCAACAGTAAACCAATGAATGGATATGTCTTGTCAGCTGTCATGAACCTGTGTCCCCCACTTTATCTTTCCGTACCTACTGAAAATTCTACCGCCAAACAACGGCAATCTTCACAGTTTACAGGCAGGAAAACGAAACATTGTTATCCCTGCCCGACAGTTTAATGGCTGGGGGATAAAGGGATGAGACGGGAGTCACAAAAAAGACAGGGACGAGGAACGAGATACAAGACGGACCTTACCGGGGACGCCGGTGTCTCCACTGCGTCATGGTCGGAAACAAGCCCTGGGCGGGGCACAATAACCAAAGGGCATGGCACCCGGGAGTGCCGGGTTATATTCGGGCAGGATGCGCCGACGCAAGGAGGCGCATCGGTCGCGTGGATCCCTGCCGGTTTCGGGCGTTCTCGATGTGCTTCGCGTTGCTCAGCGGCATCCTGCGGCTGGATGAAAAAATCAGAGGGCGTGGCACAGGGTGACCGGGGTTATATTCGGAACGCTATTCCCTGATTTCACAGAGGTCGCAGCGGCGCAATGGGCGTATTGAAGATGCAAGGCAAGCATGGTTGGGAGGACGACGAAAAAGCCGAGAAGCAGGTTTTTTTCCCTTCCCTTGTATCTTGTATTTTATCCCTTGTATCTGCCTAGATCTGCGACTCCTGTTCCACCCCTTCCTTCTGCACCGGCATGAGACTTTCACGGGTGATCTTGAGGGCCAGGGCGGCGCTGCTGGCAACGTAGATGGAGGAATAGGTCCCCACAACGATACCGATGATCAGCGCCAGGGAGAAGGAGTGGATCAGTTGCCCTCCCATGAAGAACATGGCCAGAACCACCAGCAAGGTGGTGATGGAGGTCATCATGGTGCGGGACAGGGTCTGGTTGAGCGAGGTGTTAATGACGACAATGGGTGTGTCCTTGCGCATCTTGCGAAAATTTTCACGAATGCGGTCGAACACCACGATGGTGTCGTTGAGTGAATAACCGATCACGGCCAGCACCGCAGCCAGCACGGTCAGATCGAACTCCCACTGGAAGAACGAGAACAGTCCCAGGGTGATGGTCACGTCATGGATCAAGGCGAAAATGGAACCCAGCGCCAGTTTGTATTCGAAACGGATCATGACGTAGACGAGGATGAAACCCAGGGCGATGATCATGGCCAGGCCACCATCGTCACGCAGCTCGTCACCCACCTGCGGACCCACGAATTCCTGACGGCGCATTTCAATCTTGTCGTCAGTATTGGCGCGCAACACCGCCAGTACCTGGTCGCTGAGGGAATCATCACCCTGCTTGATTTCCCTTGGGGCCAGACGCACCAGCACATCCCGGGCAGAACCAAAATGCTGGACCACGGCATCTTCGAAGCCGGCCTTTTTCAGTGCGCCGCGAACCTCATGCAGGTCCACCGGCTGCTGATAACCGACTTCCAGCAGGGTGCCACCGGTAAAATCGAGACCGAAGTTGAGGCCACGAATGGAAAGGGAAACCAGTGAAGCAAGAATCATGGCCAGGGAAATGAACATGGCCAGTTTTCTTCTGGCCATGAAATCGAAGCTTGGGGTTTTCTTGAATATCTGCATTGGTCTGCTGCGTCCCGATTAAATCGACAGGGTCTTGATCTTTCGACCAGAGACAAAAAGGTTGATGATGGCACGTGTCCCCATGATGGCTGTAAACATGGAGGTCAGAATACCGATCGACAGGGTAATGGCGAAGCCCTTGATGGGCCCGGTGCCGAAGATATACAGCACCACTGCCGCAATCAGGGTGGTAATATTGGCATCGGCAATGGTCGACAGGGCCTTTTCATAACCGGCATTGATGCTCGACTGGGGCGTATTGCCGAGGCGCAATTCCTCGCGTATTCGCTCGAAGATCAGCACGTTGGCATCCACCGCCATACCGACTGTGAGCACGATACCGGCGATACCCGGTAGCGTCAGGGTGGCCTGCAACATGGAAAGCAGCGCCACGATGAGGATCAGGTTGACGACCAGGGCGACATCCGCCACCAGACCAAAACCCCGGTACCAGAGGAACATGAAGATGACGACGAACATCATGCCGACCACTACCGAACGGGTACCCTGGGCGATGTTGTCCTTGCCCAGGCTCGGTCCAATGGTACGCTCTTCGACGATACGAATCGGTGCCGCCAGTGCACCGGCGCGCAGCAGCAGGGCCAGGTCGCGGGCTTCGTTGACTCCATCCAGACCGGTGATCTGGAAACGCTTGCTGAACACACCCTGGATGGTGGCGATGTTGATGACTTCTTCCACCTTGCGGGTGGCATTGATTTCCTTGCCATCGACGATGCGGGTTTCGGGCTTGTATTCGATGAATACCACCGCCATGGGTTTCTTCAGGTTGGCCTTGGTGGTGCGGCCCATGGCTTGTGCCCCCGGTCCATCGAGGTTGATGTACACCGCCGGGCTGCCGCTGTCCTGATCGAAGCCGGAGCTGGCATTGGTAATGCGGTCACCGGTGATGATCACGCGTTTTTTCAGCAGCACCGGGTTGCCGTTGCGTTCCTTGTAGAGCCGCGAACCGGCCGGCACGTTTCCGGCCAGCGCGTCACTGAGGCTGCCTTCCACGTCCACCAGGCGAAATTCCAGCGTCGCCGTAGCGCTGAGGATGCGTTTGGCCTGGGCACTGTCCTGGATACCCGGCAGCTGGACGACGATACGGTTGTCGCCCTGCTGCTGGATGACCGGTTCGGCCACGCCCAGTTCGTTGACACGGTTGCGCAAGGTGGTGATGTTCTGATGCAAGGCGGCTTTCTTGATTTCGTACAGGGCCGGCTCGCTGAAAGTGGCAACAATGAGGTAATCGCCGTTTTCGTCCTTGTCCCGAAGCTTCAGTTCACGAATCTCGCCACGGATCTTGTCGTGGGCCTTGTCACGCAGTTCGGCACTGCTGAATTTCATTACCAGTGACTCTCCCTGCTGACGCAGGGTGCGATAGCGGATCTTGTTTTTGCGTAACAGGCTGCGGATTTCATTCAGGTTGCGCTCGTAGGCCTGACTCAGCACGGTTTCGGTGTCCACTTCCATGAGAAAGTGCAGGCCACCGCGCAAATCCAGCCCCAGATACATGGGCAGGGCGTTGATGCTTTCCAGCCAGGCGGGCGCGGCACTGGCCAGGTTCATGGCCACGGTGTAGTCATCTCCCAGCAGTTCCCGAACCAGCGCGGCCGCTGTAAGCTGTTCTTCCACATCGGAAAAACGCACCAGCAGGCCGTTTTTATCCAGGACGATTTTTTTGAATGGCAACTTGCGGCTTTCCAGCAGTCCTCGCACCTGGGTCAGGGTATTGCTGTCCACCGCCGTGGTGCGAGTAGCGGAGATCTGCAGGGCCGGATCGGTACCGTAGACGTTCGGCAGGGCATAGATGATGCCGATGACAAGAACGAACAGGACCAGCAGGTTTTTCCACAGGGGGTAACGGTTCAACATGGGCGAATTAACTCATTCAAGATTTGGGATTAATCATTCCGGATTAATGGGTCCTGGCTTGACAAAACAGGCCAGCAAAAACAAGGCGGGCCTTTGAGGTCCGCCATTGATTGCTTCCGGCTTATTTTTCCTTGCTGACGGCCTTTAGGGTTCCCTTGGGCAGGACACTGGTGATAGCGGCACGTTGCAAACGCACCGTGACGTTATCGGCCACTTCGACACTCAGGTAGTCGTCATTGACCTTGGTAACCTTGCCGAGCAGCCCGCCGTTGGTGATCACTTCGTCACCCTTGGCGATGTTGGCGACCAGGTTACGGTGCTCCTTGGCCCGTTTCTGCTGGGGGCGAATGAGCAGGAAATAAAATATCAGGATAAAACCGCCGAAGAAAATCAGCGAAGAAATGGGGTCTCCACCCTGCGAGGCCGCCGGTGCGGCTTCCGCGAAAGCGTCGGAAATGAAAAAGCTCATGGAATTACCTTGTTGTTTTCTTGCAGTGAGTCCACGGGTCAGTCTCCTGCCGGATCCGACCCCGATAAATTTGCGGCATATTATGACACATCCGGCACCGGGAGATCCCGTTTGGCATAAAATTCCGCGACAAAAGTTGCCAGCGCCCCGGCCTCGATGGCATTTCGCATCCCCTGCATAACCTGTTGATAGTAATAGAGGTTATGAATGGTATTGAGGCGGGCACCGAGTATCTCGCCGGTTTTGTCCAGATGGCGCAGATACGCCCGGCTGTAGTTGCGGCAGGTGTAACAGCCACAATCGGCATCCAGCGGCCCGGTGTCGGTGCGGAATTTGCTGTTTCGGATGCGCAGCATGCCCCGCGAGGTAAACAGATAACCATTACGGGCGTTACGGGTGGGCATGACACAGTCGAACATGTCCACGCCTCGGCGCACCGCTTCCACCAGATCTTCCGGCTTGCCTACCCCCATCAGGTAGTGCGGCTTGTCTTTGGGCAGCCTGTCCTGCAAATGGTTCAACACCCGGAACATGTCTTCCTTGGGTTCACCCACCGACAAGCCACCGATGGCATAGCCGTCGAAGCCGATCGCCTGCAGGCCATCGAGGGAAATATCGCGCAGCTGCGGATACATGCCACCCTGGATGATGCCGAACAGGGCCGAAGGGTGATCGCCATGAGCCTGCTTGCAGCGTGCGGCCCAGCGCAGGGACAGCTCCATGGATTCACGGGCCTGCTGTTGTGTCGCCGGATAGGGGGTGCATTCGTCGAAGATCATGATGATGTCCGCACCCAGCGCATGCTGCACGGCAATGGACTCTTCCGGCCCGACGAATACCTTGCTGCCATCAACCGGGGAACTGAATTTCACCCCCTGTTCGGTGATTTTTCTCAGATCCCCCAGACTCCAGACCTGAAATCCGCCCGAGTCGGTGAGAATCGGCCCCTGCCAGTGCATGAAGTCATGCAGGTCACCGTGGGCCTGGATGACCTCGGTACCCGGACGCAGCATCAGATGGAAGGTGTTGCCCAGGATGATCTCGGCGCCTATCTCCCGCAGCTCTTCGGGGGTCATGGCCTTGACCGTGCCATAGGTGCCCACCGGCATGAAGGCCGGGGTCTCCACTGTGCCCCGCTCGAAGGTCAGGCGGCCGCGACGGGCGGGGCCGTCTGTGGTTAGTAATTCGAAATACATAACAAATTCTTATCGAAGCTGGGTTGAGATACACGATACAAGTGAAAAGATACAAGGGATAGCACCGTCTCAGGTTTCTTGTATCTTTTATCTTTCATCTTGTATCTGCCTTTCTATATACATGGCATCCCCATAGCTGAAGAAACGGTAGCGCTGTTCGACGGCATGGCGGTAGGCCTGCATGATGTTGGCATGCCCCGCCAGGGCGCTGACCAGCATCAGCAGGGTGGATTCGGGCAGGTGGAGGTTGGTCAGCAGGGCATCGATGACGTTGAAGCGGTAACCGGGAGTGATGAAGATGTCCGTATCTCCCCGATAGGGGCGCAAAGCGCCACTGCTGGCGGCTGTCTCCAGACAGCGCACACTGGTGGTCCCCACGGCGATCACCCGGCCACCCTGTGTGCGGGTTTCCTCCACGGCCTCGACCACGCTTTCGTCCAGTTCCATCCATTCGGCATGCATCCGGTGTTCGGCAATCTCATCGACCCGCACCGGCTGGAAGGTGCCGGCACCCACGTGCAGGGTGACCTGTACCTGGTTCACACCTTTTGCTTTCAGGGTGTCGAGCATGGCGGTGTCGAAATGCAGACCGGCGGTGGGCGCTGCCACCGCTCCCTCGCGGCGGGCATAGACAGTCTGGTAACGGGCCTGATCCACCGTGGTGTCGGCCCGTTCTATATAAGGTGGCAGGGGCATGTGACCGATGCGTTGCAGGATATCGGTAACGCGGGATGCCGGCGCGTCCGCGTCCGCAAAGTGCAGTTCGAACAGTTCGCCCTGCCGGCCCAGTACCTCGGCCTCGACCCCTTCGCCGAACAACAGGCGCCGTCCGGCCCCCGGGGATTTGCTGGCACGGACATGGGCCAGCACATCGGTGTCGTTCAGGACCCGTTCCACCAGCACTTCGATCCGGCCACCGGTTTCCTTGCGGCCCCACAGACGGGCCGGGATCACCCGGGTGTTATTCATCACCAGCAGATCGCCCGGCTGCAGCAGATCCGGCAAATCGACAAACTGGCGATCGGCCAGCTCGCCGCTGGCTGCCAGGTGCAACAGGCGACTGGCCACCCGTTCCTCGGCGGGAAACTGGGCGATCAACTCGTCGGGCAGCTCGAAATGAAAGTCACGGCGTCGCATGGCGCCGCAGCATACCAGTTCTGGCCTACGCCTGGGAAACCGGGAATGGAAAACCGGGACGGGGATGGTTTTCTTTTTACATTGGCAGTCCGTCTCCCTATAATACGCCACCGGTCCGGGCATCAGGCCCGGGGCGTAACATGATGGCGGTGTGGCGAAATTGGTAGACGCGCTGGATTCAAAATCCAGTTGGGGCAACTCAGTGCCGGTTCGAGTCCGGCCACCGCTACCATCCTCCCGGTCACCCCTGCCAAGTGACGGAATACGGGAGATTCAGGGTTTCTCGCTCATCAGGGCTTCGAGTTTTTTCACCACCTCCGGACTGTCCCAGTGGATGGCGGCATTGACGCCGTAGCGGATCCGGCCATCGGGGCCGATGACAAAGGTGGAGGGATAGACCAGCACGTTCCATTTTGCCGAGGTTCGGCCGTCTGCGTCGAGCAGGACGGGAAAATCCACATCGACCTTTTGCAAAAATGCCGTGACCTGCTGCCGGCTTTGTGCGTAATTCACCGAGATGAGTTCAAAATTCCTGCCCTGCATGAGCTTTCGCAGGTGGTTCAGTGAGGGGATTTCCTGCACACAGGGCGGACACCAGCTGGCCCAGAAGTTGACGAGGGTCACCCGCCCCCGGTAGTCGTGCCGTTTTATCCGGCCTTTTTTGACGCTGGGCAGATCCAGTGGCCACGCCCGGGTCTGTCCCTTGTAGGGTTTGAGTGCGGTATCCATCCCGGTCTCGACCTGGGCTTTTTTCTGCGCCAGAGGTATGACTGTCACCGGCGTGGGGGAAGCATGCAGCAAGCCGATCACCCCGCTGATTTCTGCCGGCAGGGCCTTCAAGGCCGAAAGGGTTGCTGCTGCCCGATCCTGCGGATAGAACAGCGAAGTCACTCCCGCCAGGATTTTTACATACAGCCGACTTCCTCCACGGCGTAATTTGTTCACCACCTTTTCCAGTTGCCAGCGGTTTCCACGCAGGGCATCCTGGTAGAGCATGACGGGGATGTTGGTCGCCTGAACGACCGGATCGAAGACCGGTGCCTGACCCAGGGCCGGGATGCCGCTGTAAAAATCCGGGGAGAACAAAATGGCGCCACCGAAATACGCGGCCGGCTTGCCTGACTGTTGTGATTGCCAGTGGCGTGCACCACGCAACACGGGCAATGCGCCATAGGAACTGCTGATCAGGGTAATGTTCTTGCCCGTTTGCCCATGGGCAAGCTCAATCAGCCCGGCCACATATTTGCCACTCAGGCTGCGCATGGTGGCCGTGCCCCTGGGCAAAAACAGACTCTCGGCCAGATCCACATGCCAGACTTCGATGCCCTGCTCGGCAAGCGCCTGGCTGAAGGCGGACACCCGCTTGTTGGAGCCATAGCCCGAGGCAATCCAGATCACCAGCCTGTGGCCTTCTGCAGGGTAGTGCTGAACCGTGAATTCCTGTTGCAGAACGGACACTTCCATGTCCTCTGCCCACCCGACAGACAGGAACAAGGTCAGCAGGACAATGAGAAAGGGGCGTGAAAAAGTGACTGTCATTCTGCTGTAAATGGGATCACCTCCTGTCTCAGACTATTTTTCAGCAACAAACGCGCGGAAGCCTGCATGGTAACATGAGAGACGCTCACCTATATTTTGAGCAAGATGTTGAAAAAGTCCCTCCATGAATCCTTGCAACCCGTATCGTGAATCGCATGGAATTACAACGCTACCAGGACATCATTGCCAGTCTGCAGACGGCAAAAACCGTTGATGATCTGCATGAAAGCTGCAGCCAGCTCTGCGAACAGGGCAACTTTGAGCATTTCCATTACGGCACCCGGATCCCCACGTCATTTACCCAACCCCATTTCATTCATATCAGTGGCTATCCGGCACAATGGTGGCGCCATTACAATGAAAACCAGTGTATCCAGGCCGATCCGACCGTGGCCTAGTGTGCCGAAAATTTTACTCCCCTGAACGGGGAAACAGTCACCCGGCCCACACGCCGCAAGGTGACTTTGACATGTTCATTCTCTCCTCATCCCGAAATCCACAGCGAATGAAAGCGAAACTCGAACAGATTTCGGCTCTTGGACCGGGCTTTGCCTTTCACCTGCACGAAGCGGTGCGACGCATTTTCAGCCACGATCCCCTGCCACTTCGACCCATCCGGCTGACTCTGCGGGAAAAGGAGATCCTGCTGTGGACGGCAGAAGGAAAGACCAGCTGGGAAATTTCCCTGATCCTCAACATTGCCGAGCGGACCGTCACCTTCCACGTGCAAAACAGCATTCAGAAACTCAATGTAGCAACCGCCAGCAGGCCATTGTACGTGCCGTGTCCCTCGGCCTGATCCGCCCGCAGTTCTGAAGCCAATCATGACCTCCTGACAGATTGTTGAAAAATTTGGCGATTCAGAAGACTTTGTGGGTGGCCACCACGCCAACGCTCTCTCCCTCAGGGAGAGGGCTGGGGTGAGGGGGGGCAATCAGGGCCGACGGTATTTGTTCAAGCACACCGTGAAGTTCGCCTGGTATTTCGTGATCCCACAAACGCACATGCGGATACCCCATTGCTTCCAGCCGGGTTTTTCGTCTGGCACCCTGGGGGATTTGTTCAGCCTATTGTCCGCCATCGGCTTCGATGATCAATTTGGCATCCGGGCATACAAAATCAACCATTTAGCAGGCTGTCGAATAACGACGTTTTTCAACTGCCTGGTAGACCCCTCAACGACCATTTTCTACCTGCAAGTTGTTACAACTTGTCGCTCACCTGACAGGGGGTGTTTACTGTGCATGTAACAAACGATTGTGAGTAGCGGTCAAACTTGATGAAGGAATCTCAATGTACGAAATTCTCCTGACCAGCCCGGCCAAATGTCATGCGGAGACGCTCAGACAAATGTATGCCCTGCGAAAAAAGATTTTATTCGACAAGCTCAAATGGGATGTGCAGGAGTACAATGTGCTTGAAATCGATTATTTCGATGCATTGAATCCGACCTACATCATAGCCAGACAGGATAATCAGTAACTCGAAGGATGCTGGCGTTTTCTGCCCACCACCGGACCCTATATGCTCAGGGACATTTTCCCGCAATTGCTTCGGGGGGAGGCCGCACCCGAAAACAGTCGGATCTGGGAAATCAGCTGCTTTGCTGTCGATCCGGTGTCAGAGCCCCATGATGAACAGGCACCCGCTCATCCGGTGACCTTGCAGATCCTGCAAAAGGGTTACGAAGCGGCCAGGGCCAGTGGTATCCATCAGTTTGTCGCCGTCACCAGTGTCGCCATGGAACGCCTGCTGTTGAAACTGGGCATTCCCATGCAGCGCTTTGGTGATGGCAAGGCAACCCGGGTTGGCAAAGTCCTCTCGGTGGCGGTCAGGGACCGGGGCAGCAAAACTCCAACCATACCTGCCTTGCCAAGGTCAAGAGGCACAGTTCTCCCTATCCCGGTATAATGCGGGGTTCCGGTAACAACAGAAACTGATTGCAATGACAGCTGAAGTCAAAATGATCCAACCCCAGGCCGCAAAAAAGACCACCCGCAAACAGGACGTGGATGACAAGCAACTCCGATCCCGCGTCAAGCTGTTCGGCAACATTCTTGGCAAGATCCTTCACGATCATGCCGGTGAAAAGGTCTTCGATGCGGTAGAAACCCTGCGCAAGGGCCACATCAGCCTGCTCAAGTCCGAAGACGTGCGCAAGCGCCAGCGGCTCACCGCGCTGATCGAGTCACTGGATGCCGATTCCCTGGCCCAGGTCATCCGTGCCTTCAGCATCTATTTCAGCCTCGTCAACATTGCCGAGGAAGCCTACCAGCACAAGAATCGCCGCCGTGAAGTGAGCAGGAACGGGCCGCTGTGGACGGGCTCATTCGATGCCACCCTGCGCGAATTCCACAAGCAGAACATCGCCGCCGATCAGCTGCAGTGCATGCTCGACAAGCTTGCCTACATCCCGGTATTCACCGCTCACCCCACCGAAGCCAAGCGCCGCACCGTGCTCGAAGCCCTGCGACGCATCTTTGTGATAAGTGAAGAGCTGGAAGTCACGCGCCTGTCACGCATCCAGAAGGATGAAATCACCAACCGCCTGGAACGGCACATCCGTATCCTGTTCGAAACCAACGAAGTGCGGGTGAAGAAACCGGAAGTCATCGATGAGGTGAAAAACGGCCTCTACTACTTCCGCGAATGCCTGTTCCATTCCGTACCGGAAACCTACCGCTATCTGGAAAATGCCATCGCACGCACCTATGGTGCCGACAGCGAAAAACCCGAACTCCAGGTTCCCAGCTTCATCCAGTTCGGTTCCTGGATCGGAGGCGACCGAGACGGCAACCCCTTCGTCAAGCCGGAAACCACGGTCATGGCGGTGCGCCTGCAATCCCTGGAAGTGCTGCGTGAATACTACGGACGCATCAAGGCACTGACCAAGGTGCTGACCATGTCCACCGAATTCATCCAGCCCTCGCCAGCCTTCCTCGACAGTCTGCAGGCCGACGAAACCGCCATGCCCGACACCTTTGCCCGCTTCCCGGAACGCTACCGGCAGGAACCCTACCGGCGTAAGCTGGTGCTGATGCAAAACCGCATCACCGGCAACATCGCCCGGCTGGAACACACTCTCAATGATGCACCCCCGCCAGAACATGACTTCGGTTATGCCGATGAACAGGCCCTGCTGCAGGATCTCTACCTCATTCGTGACTCGCTGGCCGCCCACGGTGATGCCATCGTCGCCCGTGGCGAACTGCAGGATCTCATCCGCCTGGTGGAAACCTTTGGTTTCTTCCTCGCCCACCTGGATCTGCGTCAGGAATCCACCATCCACAGCCAGACCGTGGCCGAAGCCATCAAGCAGCTCGATGGCAGTGACTATGCCGGTCTGAGTGAGGAAGATCGCCTCAGGGTGCTGGCCGACTGGGTACAGAAGCCCCCTGCCAGTATCGACATGACCGCACTCAGTGATCGCAGCCGCGAAACCCTGGAGACCTTCCAGGTCATGCAGCAGATGCGTGATGAAATCAGTCCCCAGGTGTTCGGCAGCTATGTCATCTCCATGACCCATGCGGCCAGCCATGTAATGGAAGTGATGTTCCTCGCCTGGCTGGCAGGTCTGGCCGGCCGCAAGGACGGCCAGTGGTTCAGCCATGTGCGAGTCTCGCCACTGTTCGAGACCATCGAGGATCTGGCCCACATCGAACCGGTAATGAACCGCCTGCTGGGCGATGCCACCTATGCCGGCCTGCTGGCCAGCTCGGGCAATTCCCAGGAAGTCATGCTTGGCTACTCGGATTCCTGCAAGGACGGCGGGATTCTCGCTTCGGCCTGGAACCTGTATCAGGCCCAGCAGCAGATCACTGCCCTGACCCGCAAGTACGGCGTCCACCTGCGCATGTTCCATGGCCGTGGCGGCACCATCGGCCGTGGCGGTGGCCCCACCCATGAAGCCATTCTCTCTCAGCCCACCGGCACGGTGCACGGTGAAATCAAGTTCACCGAGCAGGGCGAAGTACTGTCCTACAAGTACAGCAATGCCGAAACTGCCGTGTATGAACTGAGCATGGGCATCACCGGCCTGATGAAGGCCAGTCGCAATCTCATCGAAGAACCGCAGCCCGACAACAGCGAATACCTCTCCATCATGCAGTCACTGGCACAGACCGGTGAAAAGAAATACCGCGGCCTGACCGATGAAATGGACGGCTTCCTGGATTATTTCTACGAAGCCACCCCGGTGTCCGAGATCGCCCTGATGAACATCGGCTCGCGCCCCTCCCACCGCAAGAAGACCGACCGTTCCAAGGGCTCGGTCCGTGCCATTGGCTGGGTATTCGGCTGGGCCCAGTCCCGCCACACCCTGCCCGCCTGGTACGGGATTGGCAGCGCCCTGCAGGACTGGCTGGATCAGCACCCGGAACAGATCGGCAAGTTGCAGGAGATGTACCACAACTGGCCCTTCTTCCGCGCCCTGTTGAGCAACTCGCAGATGGCCCTGTTCAAGGCCGACATGCGCATTGCCGAATCCTACAAGTCCTTGTGCCTGGATCAGGATGCGGCCCGCCCTGTATATGAAACCATCAAGGACGAATATCAGCGTACCGTCAGCAACGTACTGAGCATCGCCCAGTTGGACGAACTGATGGCCGAAACCCCGCAACTGCGCCTGTCCCTCAAGCGTCGTAGCCCCTACCTCGATCCCCTCAACCAGATCCAGGTGATCCTGCTGCGCCGCTTCCGCGACGAAAGCCAGGATGAAGAAACCCGCAACCAGTGGCTCAACCCGCTGCTGCGCAGCATCAACGCTATCGCTGCGGGGATGCGCAATACGGGGTAGAGGCAGAGACAAGGGGAAAGAACAAAGATACAAGCAAGTGAGCGACGCTGACTCGAGGGACAGTTACACGGAAGGTCAACGTCGTGTCTAACAGGCGTGAAAAAGTCTGGCTTTTCCTCCCCTAGTGTGTCGACGATAGCTTCAGTCCGACAATACCGACGACAATGAGGCCAATGAAGAAAAACCGTGCCAGCGTGGCCGAGTCGCCGAAAAACATCACACCGATGAGAAAGGTCCCGACCGCACCAAGACCGGTCCAGACGGCATAAGCGGTACCAATCGGGATGGTTCGCTGCGCGATCAGCAACAGGGTGCCACTGATGGTCATGCAGGCAATGGCGAACAGAAGCCATGAAAAATTTACGCCCTTGTCCGTCCAGCCGAGCTTGAGACCGACGGGCCAGCCCCACTCGAAAATACCGGCAATGATCAGATAAACCCAGGCCATGACTCTCACTTCTTCGCTATCGACACCCCAAATGGGAGTGCTGTCGATTGTCGCATAAAGGAATCCACAGATACAGATAGCGCACGATACCCAGTCCGCCTGACACCAATAGCCTCCTCAGACCTCGAAGCGGCTCCATGCCATGCATTGAGGATGATGAACACCGGAAAACGCGTACCTTGAATCACCTGCTGGAATCCACCCGTTTCACAATTGATGCTCTTGGCGATACTCAGCACATCCTGCAAGCCGGTGACAGTCTTGTCATGGAAACAGATTTTTGATGATTTCAACAATCCCCCAAACCAAGAAAACAACAAGAAACAAAACACAAAACCAGAAAAAAACCCGGAAAAGAAAAACAGGAATCTTTTCATCTTCAAAATCTATATCAATCCCGCTGAATCACACCTTTTTCATATAAACCGGGAAAGCGAGTAACGACACATAGCCCGCCGAACGAAAAAGGCTGAATGGCCAAGATGTATAGAGAAGCAGCTCATTTCTGCGGCAACAGGGCGTTTTGAATTGCAATGAATCATATTTTCGGCACAGAAAATAATGCATTACATGAGCCACCACCACGGTAATTACTGCCCCAACCGTTAATCCCAAAAAAAGTGTGTAAAACGCAATGTCCCGAATTCAAGCTCAGACATTATTTGCATGCACCATCGACTGACAATGCAGACACAAGGTCAACTTCGGCTCCATGAACCGAATAAAATCTTCCAACTCCCTTTCCCAGCATATAAGACCAGGCTACACCATCCGCTGCTATTACAAGCCCTACCACCCAGCCAACAGGGATGGCACACCAACGTTCAACAACACCCCAAATATACTCCACGTCAAAATTTTATCGCCAGCGGATCTTCAAAAAACGTTAGCGTTCCCCACAAAAGAAGAATAAAGATAAAGAACAGACCTACCCCCGCAAGAACAAAAAACAGCCGGTAAAACAAAACAAGAATCTTTTCCTCGCCAAAATCCAATTCAAGACCTTTGAATCTTTTTTTCTTCAAAATCTCAGGCGCGGACAGCAACAACATATACACCATGGATTTCAAAAGACTAATGGGCCATGATGTATATAGCAACAGTTCATTCCTTCTAAAATTCGGACCTTTGAACAACAGATCATCATACTTCCAGCTTAACACTACATGCAGAATATTCCATAAGACAAACGCCAAAATAGCAGGCACTGTCATGCCGACAAATACAGCATAAAAAGCCGTGGTGCTATTTAATATCTCAAGCACTTTACAAACTTTATCAATCGACAAATGGCTTACAAAATCAGTCGTGTTTCCGTTTAAGGCATAATACTGTCTGGTATATTTTCCAGCCAAATAAGAGTATGCAATACCACCTGCGCAAATAATCAATGCTGCGACCCATCCAGCTGACGTTGCAGATAATACCAACATTTCACTCACCCCAAAGCCATAACCAAGACCAGTTAGTGATCCAGCAACACTTTCAACAATATCTCATTCTTCTCCTGCCGATCCTGGGCATGGGCAATATCATGGCAGGCCACACCTAATCCCACAGCAGACAACACAACCCCACCTTTGGAGGCGACTTTCGACAGGCGGATAAGCCGATCAGCTTGGTGTTTTAACCCGATAGTTGCATAAATTTTTGGATGCAGGGGCTTTGGGGACAGTATTTTCAGTGTCGAGCGCAGGTTTTTCTAACCGTAGCATAGCCTACCCTAATGTGAGGATTGGAAAAATCGAGCACGGCGCTGAAAAATGCTGGCATGGAAGGCGCTACGCTCTCCTACGCCGAAAATTTATGCAACGATTGGGTTAACAGTCATGCTGACTGTCAGGGATGATACCGGTACGGGGAATGGCCCACAACAAACTGAGCCATTTTTGTGAAATGTATCACGATTTGTGTTCCTGATCCCTGGGCGTCGGATCCGGGGCCTGCACGGATTGCCTCCTTCATGCACCACTTCACTGCTGTTGTCTCAGCCGTCTTTTGTACATCGAAGGCATCTTGTCGAAAACAGGAATCAAACCACGACGCTGCGGTTGCCAGTACAGGGGCTGACTCTGTGGAACAGCCGTGGCGTAACTTGTGAAAGCTCTGAACAATTCATCCCTGAATAAATCAGGGATTCCTTGTCTCTTTTATCTTTCCCCTGCCCCTAAGCGGCCTGCACAGGAATGGTGTTGCGGGTGTGGGTGATGGTGTTGGTTTCGTCGAGGTAGACCAGCTTGGGCTGGAAGCTGGCCAGTTCCTGCTCGCTGAGGCCGACGTAGGCGCAGATGATGAGAATGTCGTCGGGGCTGGCCTTGTGGGCGGCGGCACCGTTGACGGAGATGACTCCCGAGCCGTCTTCGGCACGAATGGCATAGGTAGTGAAGCGTTCGCCATTGGTGACATTGTAGATTTCGATCTGCTCGTATTCACGAATGCCCGAGATTTTCAGCAGTTTGCCATCGATGGCGCAGGAGCCTTCGTATTCGAGTTCCGCGTGGGTGACCCGGGCACGGTGCAGCTTGGCTTTGAGCATGGTGGTGAACATGGAGGAATCGGTAACCTGTCTCTGACTGTGGTTTCAAGGCGCGTATTCTAGCATGCTCCGGCCCGTTGGCCTATATGGTCAACTCCCTGATAAATATGACTATTCCATGCACAGGTTGTCGATGAGGCGGGTTTCGCCGAGTCTGGCCGCCACCAGCAGCAGACAACGGTCTCCCGGTTTTGCCGGTGCCAGATCCTCGTGGCGGCGCAGGCTGAAGTACTCGACGACAAAACCGGCTTGTGCCAGTCCGGCTGTTGCCTGTGCCTGCAGTTGCGCAATATTCCCTTCTGCGGCCAGGTAATGCTGGCGGAATTCCTGCATGGTCTGGTAGAGAAGCGGCGCCAGCTGGCGCTGCGAGGCAGACAGGCGGCTGTTGCGCGAACTCATGGCCAGGCCGTCGGCCTCGCGCACGGTGGGCATGGCGATGATCTCCACTGGCATGTCCAGATCCGCGACCATGCACTCGATGATCCGCAGTTGCTGGAAGTCTTTCTCGCCAAACACCGCCACATCGGGCTGGACGATATTGAACAGCTTGGCCACCACCGTGGTCACGCCACGAAAATGACCGGGGCGGTGTTCACCTTCGAGGATGCCGGACAGGGCCGGCACGTCGACCTGGGTCGTCGCATCGCGTCCGTGGGGGTACATTTCGTCTTCCGGGGGCGCGAACACCGCATCGACCTCAAGGGGCGCCAGTTTGTCGAGGTCCGCATCCAGGCTGCGCCGGTAGGCGGCAAAGTCGGCCGGGTCGTTGAACTGCAAGGGGTTGACGAAAATGCTGACCACCACCCGTTCCCCAAGCTCGACCGCCTTTTCCACCAGAGCCAGGTGGCCGGCATGCAGGTTGCCCATGGTGGGCACGAAGCTGATGCGCTGGCCGGCCTGCTGCCAGCGCCGTGACTGCAGTTGCATGGCGTGGATCTGCGAATAAATCTCCATGATTGGTCAGGCCCTAGTCAAAGCTGTGCTCGGCAGCCGGAAAACGCAGCGCCTTCACGTCATTCACATAGGCACGCAGGGCATCCACCAGGCCCTTGCCGGCCGGCTGCTCGATGAGGAAGTCCTTGCTGAAACGGGGCCGCTTGCCGGCAGTGAGACCGAGCAGATCGTAGGTCACCAGTACCTGGCCATCACAGTCCACGCCGGCACCAATGCCGATGGTGGGGATGTCGATGGCCTCACTCAGGCGTGCGGCCAGGGCCGCAGGGATGCATTCGAGCACGATCATCGCCGCACCGGCCTGTTGCAGGGCCTGGGCATCGTTGATCATCTTCTGTGCAGCGGCTTGTTCCCGTCCCTGCACCCGGTAGCCGCCGAGCTCCTCGATGGACTGGGGCAACAGCCCCAGATGGCCACAGACATCGATGCCCTGTCCGGTCAGGGCCTGGACATGCGCAATGACGTCACCGGCACCTTCGAGCTTGACCATGTCGGCACCGGCGTCGATGAGCCGCCGGGCGTTTTCGAGGGCCTGGGCTTCGGTTTGGTAGGAACGGTAGGGCATGTCACTGACCAGCAGAGCCCGGCGCCTGGCACGGGCGACATTGCGGGTGTGATAGACCATGTCATCCATGCTCACCGGCAGGGTGGAGTCATGGCCCTGCACCACCATGCCCAAGGAGTCGCCCACCAGGATCACGTCCACCCCGGCTTCTTCCAGCTTGGCGGTCAGGCTGGCGTCATAGGCGGTGAGCACGGCTATTTTCTCTCCGGCCTGCTTCATGTCACGCAGCTGTGTGCAGGCAATGATCTGTGGGCGTTGTGGCTTCATAGGCTCAACTGGCTGGGGTTGAAGTAGTGGCGACCGGTTCGGGCCTTTCTGATCTCGTCCAGCAACAGGTGGTAGTCCTCATCACTGTGGGCAAAATTGATTTCGCTAGCATTGATGATGAGCAGGGGCGACTGTTCGTAGTGGTAGAAAAAGTTCATGTAGCTTTCGCTCAGGCGTTGCAGGTATTCGTCACCCAGTTGCCGTTCGTAGTCCCGGCCGCGTCCGGCGATGCGTTTTTGCAGCACGTCCACCGGTGCCTGCAGGTAGATCACCAGATCCGGCACCGGGGCGTCGAGGGTGACATGACGATAGACCTGTTCGTAGAGCTTGAATTCCTCGGCATCCAGGGTCAGCTCGGCAAACATGCGATCCTTCTCGATGATGTAGTCGGCCACCCGCACGGGCTGGAACATGTCCCCCTGGCGCAGGGCCTTGAGCTGTTCGGCGCGCTGGAACAGGAAGAACAGCTGGGTCTGGAAGGCGACACTGCGCGGATCCTTGTAGAAGCGATGCAGGAAGGGGTTCTCGTCGGCCCCTTCGAGCAGCAGATCCGAGCCGAAGGTCGCCGCCAGGCGGCGCGCCAGGGTGGTCTTGCCGACACCGATGGGTCCCTCGACGACAATGAAATCGTGCGGGTTCTGCGCCTGGAGCGGACTCAGCATGGGGACAGGCGCTCGAGACCGTCGGCAGGACAGGCGTCCAGCAGGCCGGCCAGGGTGCCCAGGCCGGGAATGATGAGATTTTGTTCGGCAATTTCCATTAGCGGGTACAAGACAAAGTTTCGCTGCGCCAGTCCCGGGTGGGGAACGGTCAGGCGGGGGTCCTCGATGATGGTGTCGGCGAATAATAACAAATCCAGATCCAGTGTGCGTGGTCCCCAGCGTTCACCGTTGCGTACCCTGCCCTGCTTTTGCTCGATGGCCTGCAGGGCGTCGAGCAGATCCAGCGGCGCCAGGGCCGTATCCAGCCGTGCCACGGCATTGATGTAGTCGGGCTGGTCGGCCGGTCCCATGGGTGTGCTGCGATACAGGGAGGAACGGGCATCGAGCCGGGTCTGTGGCAGTCCTGCCAGTGCCCCGAAGGCCTGGGCAATCTGCCGGCGGGGATCAGCAAGGTTGCTGCCAAGGGCAATATAGGCAGGAATCATGGGCAGGGCACGGATATTTCAGTGCGTCGAGGCGGTTTTGGCCTTGCGCGGTTTGCGACGACGACGTGGGGAACGGCCACCGACTTTCTTGATCAGCTCGCTGCGCTCGGCGGCGCTGGCCTCCTGGAATTCGGTCCACCAGTCGGCCAGCTCCTGCAGGGGTTCACCGGCCTGGTTGCGCACCAGCATGAAATCATAGGCGGCACGAAAACGCGCCTGCTCCAGCAGCCGCCAGGCCCGCTTGCCATTGCGCCGCGGCAGACGGGCCTGCATGGTCCAGATCTCGCGCATGGGAAAACTGAAACGCTTGGGGATGGAGACCTGCCTGAGCTGGGCGGAGAGCACCTCGTTGCCGGCGATCTGCAGGGCCTGCAGCTCGGTCATGCCATCCTGCTCCAGCAACTGGTCGGCCCGCTTCTTCACCGGCCCCCAGAGGAAGGCGGCAAACAGGAAGGCCGGATTGACCGGTTTTTTCTCGGCGATGCGTCTGTCCGTATTGCCCAGGGCAATGCGCAGAAAATCTTCGGTATAGGGGTCGTCCGACTCCAGCAGCGCCTGAGTCTGGCCAAACAGGTAGCCGAACAGCCCCAGCTCGCGCATGATGTCGAAAGACGCCAGCGCATGGCCCGTGTGAAAGATTTTCAGTACCTCGTCGAACAGGCGGGCGGCCGGTACATTGGCCATGCGGTCGGCCAGCTCGATGATGCACTCGCCCAGGCCTTCTTCGAGCTGGAAGCCGAGCTTGGCGGCAAAACGGGCGGCACGCAGCATGCGCACCGGATCTTCCTGAAAACGGGTGCTGGCATCACCGATGATACGGATGATCCGGTTGTTCAGATCGTCCATGCCACCGGTGTAATCCACCAGGGAAAAATCGGCGATGTTGTAATACAGGGCGTTGATGGTGAAGTCACGCCGCCAGGCATCGTCTTCCAGGGTACCGAACACATTGTCCCGCAGGATCTGCCCGCCTTCGCTGACCCCGCCCTCACTGGCCCCTTCACCCTGATCATGGGAGGCCCGGAAGGTGGCCACTTCGATGATTTCACGGCCAAAGTAGACATGGGCAAGGCGGAAACGCCGGCCGATGAGACGGCAGTTGCCAAACAGGCTCTTGACCTCTTCGGGTCTGGCATCGGTGGCCACATCGAAATCCTTGGGATGCAGACCGAGCAGGATATCCCGTACGCCGCCGCCCACCAGGTAGGCCTGGTAGCCGGCCTTGTGCAGGCGATACAGCACCTTCAGCGCGCGATCACTGATATCGTCACGCGACACCGCATGTTCGGCACGGGGAATGATGGTGGGCGAGGTATTGATGATGCCTTCCTGCTGTGGTTTCCTGCGAAAATTCTTTAATAGGTTGAATATCATACCATTTTTTGTCCACTATGCTGAATGTCCGGGCGATATTCAGCGTCGATTGTCTGGCCGCCGGCGGACAGGCAAGCTCCCCGCACCTCCCCCGCCTGGCTTGACAGGCATGGGCATCTTCTTCACCCTTTGCCCTTCGTTTCGCTACTCATGCAGGATTGTCAGTCCATGAAAGCAATATGGCCCATGATTATTTTCAGTGTTTTGCTTTTTTCCGCGCCACTGGCAGCCGAATCCCGCAACTGCACCGAATCGGTGATCATGGGTGTGGGGCCCCACTCCAACCCGCAACAGTGCAAGGCGGGAGACATCATCAAGTTGCCCATCAGGCGCATTGCCGAACTGTGCAACTTCAATTATGCCATTGCCTGCAATGGTGAAGGCAAGCGCAGCCTCTGTTACTGCACACTCCGACAAAAGTACCGCAAACCACGTTGAGTGGCGAGCAAGCCGCCAGGCTCGCCTGTCAGCTTGCCATCAAAGTGCATCCCGGGTCTGGGTGAGCGCCAGATCTTCATACAACACCTTGACCATGTAGACCTGCCGCTGGGTGAAACCCCGTTCGGAAGTACAGGTCGCGGTGATTGACTTGTCACCGGACTTCAAACGAAACATGGTGCCATGACTGGAGAATTCCCCGTATTTTTCTTCCAGCACACCGATCAGGGAAGCCAGGGTTTCCATGCAACCAGACTTGTCATTGGCCATGGTCTGCCCCGCGATTCGGTAGACCTTGCCCGTCTTGTTGTCGGTCTCGACACTGTACAGGGTCAGCATGTTGAGGGGAATCGGTGGCGTAACCACATGCACCACGCCGTTGGCGAGTGTCCGGTCCACCTTCAGTTGATCCAGGGTCGTGCCGAATTTGATACCAAAGGCCCCGTCGATGGGAGCATCTGCCTGCACCGCCCCATTCAGAAGAAAAACCAGACTGACCAGAAAAGTTCGAACTAACATAATTACGGATACCTGCCATCACGTTGATTGGATTGAGTCAGTAGCCGAAAACAAGGGATCAACCGGGCTCTGGATCTCAATGACAATGGCATCATAGCAAAACTGCCGGCCCTGGCTATACGGCTTTAGGCCATGATCGGCACAAAAGGCTGCTGATGGCGGCTCTTGAAGCCAGGATCCGTCTCCTCTCGGCCTGACGCCATCATGGGGGGACAGTCACTCAGGAAAAATCGGCCACCAGGGCCTGGCGTACCGGCTCGGGTATGGCATTGACTTCACCTTGCATGCCGGCATGATCGATACCCATGCTGATGGTTCCCCCCGCCCGTGCCGTGGCAATCATCTGCGGACTGAATTCAAAACGCATGAAATGCACCGCCGAGGTTTTGTCTGCCATGTCCCGTTCCAGATCTTCGTCGGCAATGGCATAAACCTTTTCATGCTCACCGATACGGATCCACACCGTGTCCTCGATACCTGCCAGGGTAGCCAGCACCTTCTGGCGTTCCTCGGCATCCCCGTATTCGATCATGAAGGTAGCCTTGAGATTGCTGCCATCGGGGATCAACGGATTGTAGGCGTCCAGTTCTTCTTCAATGGCCTGGGCTTCGAAGATTTTTTCGATCCGCAACATTTCCTGGATCTGGTACTGCATGGTCAGCCGGTCCTCAAAATACAGACTGGCGTGATCGTTGAGTGCCACCTTGCGATGCTTCTTGTGTTCCAGCACCTGACGGCGAAACTCGGGGCGTTGTTCTGCATAGTCTTCCAGTGACATCAGATCCTTGCGCTCAAGTTTGTTCATGCTTTTTCCACCCCTGACTCTTCAAATACCATAGGCCTTGCGCAGCAGGCTGAGAGGATGCAGCGGCTGGCTGCCATCGGCCAGACCATTTTCGATCTGGTGGCCGGCCATGGGACAGTCACTGCAGTAATAATCGGCACCGGCCTGCTTGACCTTGTTGACCACCGGTCGGGCAATTTTCATGGAAATGGTGTGGAATTCGTTCTTCACCGCATAGGTGCCATCATGCCCCGAGCAACGTTCGATGGGCAGGATCTCCGTGTCCGGGATCAGCCTGAGCACGTCGCGGGTTTTCATGCCGATTTTCTGCACCCGTTGGTGGCAGGCCACATGGTAGGCCACCTTGCCCAAGGGCTGTTTGAAGTCGGTATTCAGTCTGCCTTCGCGGTGACGCAACATCAGGTATTCGAAAGGATCGAAGATGGCGCCCATGACCCGTTGCACGTCTTCGTCGTCGGGGTACATGAGGGGCAATTCCTGCTTGAACATCAATACGCAGGAGGGAATGGGGGCAACGATGTCCCAACCGTCCTCCACCATTTTCAGCAGTTGGGGAATATTGGCCTGTCTGGCCCGATCCACTGCTTCCAGATCACCCAGCTCGAGCTTGGGCATGCCACAACATTGTTCTTTTTCCACCAGGCTCACGGCAATGCCGTTGTGTTCGAACACGGCAAGAAGATCTTCACCCAGCTGTGGTTCGTTGTGATTGCCATAACAGGTGGCAAACAGGGCAACCTTGCCGGTGGTGCTCTCCCCGGCCTCGGCTTGTACCGACGATCGGTGGCCGGCAAGGCATTTGCTCAGGGGCTTGCTCTGGTATTCGGGCAGCACGGCATCGGCACTGACGCCCAGGGTACTTTCCAGCAGCTTGCGCAAGGGCCGGCTGCGGTTGGCCGTATTGACCAGCGGGGCCACCACCGGGATCCCGGCCAGGGAACCGACCAGATCGGTGGAGGACAACAGCTTGTTACGCAGGCTGGTCCCTTTTTGTCTGAACGCCACTGCCTTGGCACGCAGCATCAGGTGGGGGAAATCCACGTTCCATTCATGGGGTGGCACATAGGGGCACTTGGTCAGGTAACACAGGTCGCACAGGTAACAGTGCTCGACGACTTTCCAGTAATCGTCTTTAGCGACACCGTCCACCTCCATGGTTTCCGACTCGTCGACCAGGTCGAACAGGTTGGGAAAGGCGTGACACAGGCTGACACAACGGCGGCAACCGTGACAGATATCGAACACACGTTCGAGTTCGGCGTACAGAGAGGCCTGATCGTAGAAATCCTCTGATTTCCAGTCCAGGGGATGGCGTGTGGGGGCTTCGAGACTACCTTCACGATTTACTGCCATGCCGGAATCTCCTTGTGGCAATGAACGATAGATTCAGGTTTGCGTTCACAGGAGCCCGTAAACGGACACCTGTGAACAGATCAGGGTATGTCTGATTTATTCAGACATTTTATGAGAAAAACGAAAATCACACTTTTCGTTTTTCGTGCCCTGAAAATTCAGAGATGAATTATTCAGCCTTTTCCCAGAAACGGCATTCAGTCGTCGAGGTTGTCCAGCGCTTTCTGGAAACGGTTGGCGTGGGAACGTTCGGCCTTGGCCAGGGTTTCGAACCAGTCGGCAATTTCATCAAAACCTTCCTCACGGGCAGTTTTGGCCATTCCCGGATACATGTCGGTATATTCGTGGGTTTCACCGGCTATCGCGGCCTTGAGGTTGTCGGAGGTTCCTCCGATGGGCAGGCCGGTGGCCGGATCCCCGGTTTCTTCCAGGTATTCCAGATGACCATGGGCATGGCCGGTTTCACCTTCGGCAGTCGAACGAAAAACAGCAGCAACATCATTATAGCCTTCCACGTCTGCCTTGGCGGCAAAGTACAGATAACGGCGATTTGCCTGGGATTCCCCGGCAAAGGCATCTTTCAGGTTCTGTTCGGTCTTGGAGTCTTTCAGTGACATGATGCTTTCCTCGTGTGTTTAATTAGTTGACGAACAGGCAAGAACTTTTACCCGCCCATATTTAGACTTATTCTAAACAACAGAATATAAACATAGACAGCAATGAATGCTTTGTCAACAACTCTTCGGACAGCTCCGCAGGGCAAGCGCATACTCACACTCACCTTGCACCGGCCAGTAACCATCTATGAGGCAGTATGATCTTGCCCTGGAGCGCCGCTGGCAACAACCTGATTTGACCTTGGGCAAATCACTGAGCTAACGTTGCACCCCCGAACAGATATAAACAAGCGGAAAAACATCAACGTGGTGAAAAAAACCGGCAAAAAGACCAGCAGCAAATCCAGACATGCGGATTTCGAAGCCCAGCTGCAGGAACTCGAAGCACTGGTGGAGCGCATGGAAGCCGGCGAACAGAGTCTGGAAGAATCCCTCAAGGACTTCGAACGTGGCGTTGAATTGACCCGTGCCTGCCAGCAAACCCTCAAACAGGCCGAGCAGAAAGTGCAGATCCTGTTACAGCAAAACGAAACCGCCGACCTGGAACCCTTTGAAGATGACTGACACCAGCCCTGTAGAATCACAAGTCAAAAACTGGCGCGAACGCGCCGATCAGATCCTGGAAAAATGGCTGCCTGAAGGCAATGTGGTACCCGAACGTCTGCACCAGGCCATGCGTTACTCGGTCTTCAATGGCGGCAAGCGGGTGCGCCCCGTTCTCGGTTATGCCGCCGGTCAGGCGGTGGGTATCGATATCGAGCACTGTGACGCCCCCGGCGCGGCCATCGAGCTGATCCACGCCTATTCCCTGGTCCACGACGATCTGCCCGCCATGGATGATGACGATCTGCGCCGCGGCAAACCCACCTGCCACAAGGCCTTCGACGAAGCCACCGCCATCCTGGTCGGAGATGCCCTGCAGTCACTCGCCTTTCACGTGCTGGCCAGGGGCCTGAACAGCCACATTCCTGCTGAACAGCGTCTGCAGATCATCGATGAGCTGGCCGTGGCCAGTGGTTCGCGGGGCATGTGTGGCGGCCAGGCCATCGATCTGGATGGCGTCGGCAAGCAGCTCAATGTCGCTGAGCTGGAGAACATGCACATTCACAAGACCGGCGCCCTGATCCGCGCCAGCGTCAAGATGGCCGCACTGTGCAAACCGGGCATCGAATCGGGCCAGCTGAAAAAGCTCGATCACTACGCCAAGTGCATCGGCCTGGCCTTCCAGATCCAGGACGATATTCTCGATGTCGAGGGCAACACGGAAACCATGGGCAAGGTCCAGGGCGCCGACGAAGCCCGCAACAAACCCACCTACCCGGCCCTGGTCGGTCTGGATGCGGCGCGCAGCATGGCAAAAGAGCTGTATGATGATGCCTTACAAAGCCTAGGGGAATTTGGCGCCAAAGCCGATGCGCTGCGCTGGATTGCCGACTACATCATTCACCGCAATCACTGACAGCCCCGCTTCCTGCCATGGCCCGGCTGATGCAAAACCGGCGGGGTGTGGACAAATTTACCCCTGAGTTACCAAGGGCTTTATGGTCATGGGCAGACCGGCTTCCCGGCCGGAGCGGCCAAGGCCAGTTCCCTTTCCTGCGCAGCGGGGCAAACGCATACTCGCCTCACGCCCCGTGCAAGCGATTGATATTCCTTAACTACGTCTGAATATCAATCACTTACAGCGGGCATGGTCACATCACAGGCAGAATGAGTTTGCCCCGCCCTGCGCACAGTACTATAGCTATTGGCCTATAAAAACGGCTATAATTTGTTGTCCAGCAAATAAAAATAATCAGGTAGTCGTTATCGTCATGGAAGTTATTCTTTCCCAGCCCCGCGGCTTTTGCGCCGGCGTTGTCCGGGCAATCGACATCGTCGAAATGGCCATCAAGCTCTATGGTGCCCCCGTCTATGTTTTCCATGAAATCGTCCACAATCATTTTGTCGTCGAAGATCTGCGCACCAAGGGTGCGGTTTTCGTCGAAACCCTTGATGAAGTCCCGCCCGGTTCAGTAACCATTTTCAGCGCACATGGCGTGGCCGACAAGGTGGTCGATCAGGCCGTCTCCCGCAACCTGGAAGTCATCGACGCCACCTGTCCGCTGGTCACCAAGGTGCACTTGCAGGCCAAGAAATACAGCAAGGATGGCTACGAGGTCATCATCATCGGTCATATCGGCCATGAGGAAGTGGTTGGCACCATGGGCTCGGTAGATGGGCCAGTGCATGTGGTCTCCACCACCGAAGACATCGACAAACTGCCGCTGGGCGACGATGCCCGTGTCGCTTACGTCACCCAGACCACCCTGAGCATCGACGACACACGGGATGTCATCGACACCCTGCACAAGCGCTTCCCTCATATTCAGGGCCCACAGCTCGATGACATCTGCTATGCCACCCAGAACCGGCAGAATGCCGTCAACGAGCTGGCCCGCGATGTGCAGCTGCTGCTGGTGGTGGGCGCGCGCAACAGCTCCAACTCCAACCGCTTGCGGGAAGTCGGTGAACAGTGTAACTTGCCCGCCTACCTGATTCAGGACGAAAAAGACCTGAAAAAGGAGTGGTTGAACGGGGTGTCCCGAATTGGCATTACCGCAGGTGCTTCATCCCCCGAAGTGCTTGTCCAGCGCGTTATCGACAAATTGCGCGAATATGGCGTAGACCACATTCGGGAAATGGACGGCGAAAGGGAATCCACCACTTTCCGCCTGCCAAAATCCCTGCTGCAGAAAAAATCCGTCGCCGCCGGCACATAACAGACAAAGACAGAATCTCGAGGTTACCAAATGGGCATCCCTTTCGTTCAGCAGTACCGGGTCGGAAAATACATTCTTGGCCAGAAAATCCGCGGTGTAAAACGTTACCCGGTGGTATTGATGCTCGAACCCCTGTTCCGCTGCAACCTGGCCTGTGCCGGCTGCGGCAAGATCGACCATCCCGATGAAATCCTCAACCAGCGCCTCAGTGTCGAGGAGAGCCTGGCTGCCGTCGACGAATGTGGTGCCCCCATTGTCTCGATTCCCGGTGGTGAACCCCTGATCCACAAGGAAATTCACAAGATCGTCGAAGGCATCATCGAACGCAAGAAGTTCGTCTACCTGTGTACCAATGCCCTGCTGTTACCCAAGCACATCCACAAGTTCGAGCCTTCTCCCTACCTGACCTTTTCCATCCATCTCGATGGCAACCGTGAACGCCACGATGCCTCCGTATGTCAGGAAGGTGTATTCGACAAGGCCATCGCCGCCATCAAGCTGGCACTGGAAAAGGGCTTTCGCGTCACCACCAACTACACCCTGTTTCAGGGCGAGCCGGCCGAGGAAATTGCCGAGTTTCTCGACATGTGCACAGAATTGGGGGTAGAAGGGGTAACCATCTCCCCCGGTTACAACTACGAAGCCGCCCCTTCCCAGGACATTTTCCTGCGCCGCTCGGCCAGCAAGCGCCTGTTCCGGGAAATCTTCAAACTGGGCAAGAAGCGCAAGGTCAAGTGGCGCTTCAACCAGTCCAGCATGTTTCTCGATTACCTGGCCGGTAACCAGTCCTACCAGTGCACCCCCTGGGGCAACCCGACCCGCAGCATCTTTGGCTGGCAAAAGCCCTGTTACCTGCTCGCCGGTGAGGGGTATGCCAGTTCCTTCAAGGAATTGATGGAAGAAACCGAGTGGGAAAACTACGGCTACGGCCGCAATCCCAAATGCGCCGACTGCATGGTTCACTGCGGTTATGAACCCACCGCCATCGACGACACCTTCGCCCGTCCCTTTACAGCAATGAAAGTGGCCCTGTTCGGCCCCCGTACCGACGGTCCCATGGCACCGGAACTGCCCATCAGCTACAAGGAAAACGAACAAACCGGCCAGGCGGTCAAATTCGTAGCGCCTGGTGAGGAAAGTACCTCCTGAATGGGATTCGAGGTTCTGGCCTGGCTGAGTGCCGGCCTCTGGTTGATCATCCTGCTGTTGCCCTGGCGGCCCTGGGGTGTGCGGGAAGCCCTGGACAGCGAGACGGAACTCGCCAGTGCCGATCTCGGTGACATCACCGTACTCATTCCGGCCCGCAACGAAGCGGCCCACATCAAGTCCACCCTAGAGGCCCTGGCCCGCCAGGGCCAGGGGCTGCACATCATCGTCATCGATGATCAATCCACCGACAATACCGCTGAACTTGCCCGCCAGACCGGCCTGGACAAGCTGACCGTTATCCAGGGCCAGCCCCTGCCCGAAGGCTGGAGTGGCAAGCTCTGGGCACTGCAACAGGGACGCCAGCAGGTTCAGACCCCGCGCATCCTGCTGCTCGATGCCGACATCGAACTGCAGACCGGCATCCTCGCCACCCTCAAGGACAAGATGCAGAGGGAAAACCTGCAACTGGTTTCGCTGATGGCGCAACTGCACATGCAAAATCCCTGGGAAAAGCTGTTGCTGCCGGCCTTCATCCATTTCTTCAAGCTGGTCTACCCGTTTCGCCTCACCAATGATCCGCGCCTGAAAAGAATTGCTGCAGCGGCCGGTGGCTGTATCCTGGTGGAGAAAAAAGCCCTGGATGACGTAGACGCCTTTGCTTCCCTGCGCGACTCACTGATTGATGACTGTACACTGGCACGCAAGATCAAGGAACATGGCTACCGGATCTGGCTGGGCCTGAGCCATTCGATACGCAGCACCCGCAGTGGACACAGCCTGGCCGACATCTGGAACATGGTGGCACGTACCGCCTTTACCCAGTTGCATTACTCGTTGACACTGCTGCTCGGTGTGATGATGATCATGTTCATCGCCTACCTGTTACCCTTGTTCAACCTGTTCAACCCTTTGCTCAGTGATCAGCTCCGGCTGCTCAGTCTGTTTACCCTCGCCATCATGGCCGGTTGTTACCTGCCTACCCTGCGATACTATCGGCTGTCCGTTGCCTGGGCCCTTTTGATGCCCGTGATTGCCAGCCTGTTCCTCGCCATGACCTGGTCGTCGGCGATTCGCTACTGGACAGGTCATCGCAGCAGCTGGAAACAGCGGGTTTACGACAGACAACTGGCAGCGAAAGATCAGGCGGCAACACCGCCACAACAGCAGGCAGGAGAATAAGACATGAAAGCACTGGTTACCGGCGCATCAGGGTTTGTTGGCTCGGCGGTGGCGCGAAAACTCATCGAGCAGGGTCACGAGGTTCGCGTAACCCTGCGCCCAAGCAGTGACCGGCGCAACATCCAGGATCTGCCGGTGGAACAGGTCAACGCCGACCTGACCGATGCCGAGTCGCTGAAAAAAGCCATAGAAGGCTGTGACAGTCTGTTCCACGTCGCTGCCGACTATCGCCTCTGGTCACTGAACCCCGATGAGCTTTACCAGACCAATGTCGAAGGTACCCGCAAGCTCATGCAGGCGGCACTGGACAGTGGCGTGGAACGAATCGTCTATACCAGCAGTGTCGCCGTGCTTGGTCTGCATCCCGACGGCAAACCGTCGACGGAAGACACGCCTTCTTCGCTGGAAACCATGATCGGCCATTACAAGCGCTCCAAGTTTCTGGCCGAAGAAGTAGTGAAGAGCCTGATCAGGGAAAAGGACCTGCCCGCCGTGATCGTCAACCCTTCGACACCGGTCGGCCCACGGGATCGGCGCCCCACACCAACAGGCCGCATGGTGGCCGATGCCACGCTGGGCAAGATGCCCGCCTACGTCAATACGGGGCTGAATATCGTGCACGTGGACGATGTGGCCGAAGGCCACCTGCTTGCCTACCAGCATGGCAAGATTGGTGAGCGTTATATCCTCGGTGGCACCGACATGTCGCTCAAGGACATCCTCACCACCATCGCCGAACTCACGGATCAAAAGGCCCCGAAGATCTGCATCCCCCACAACCTGATCCTGCCCATTGCCTATCTCTCCGAAGCCTTTGCCCGGCTGACCAGAGGCAAGGAACCCCAGGTCACCGTTGACGGCATACGCATGGCGAAGAAGTGGATGTATTTTTCCTGTGAAAAGGCCAACCGCGAACTGGGTTACCGGCCACGACCCCCGGAAGAAGCACTGCGTGATGCGGTCGAATGGGTACTCAGAGAACAGGCCAGGGGCTGAAATTTCAAACCGGCCTGCCAGTACGGGACAGGTGCCCGGTTTGGCGTGTGCTTGCAACAATGGCTCACCTGTCCCGGTAAAGACCATGCCTTTGCGCTCTGCTGAGCAACCACAACCTTCTTCATGGCGCTGTCCCCCTAGAGAAAAAAGCACGAGTGCAACTCCCTGGCAATTTTCACCTCGTTAGAAAAATTTGCGGGTGGAGATGGTTGTGTTTCTGTTTCAAGTTGTTGATATCGTGACAATGACAATGGCGCAATGTGACCTGTTTTCTTAACAGGCTGTTGAAAAACGCCGTTATTCGACAGCCTGCTAAATGGTTGATTTTGTTTGCCTGGATGCCAAATTGATCATCGAAGCCGATGGCGGACAATAGGCTGAACAAATCGCCCAGGGAGCCAGACGAACAAACCGTCTGGAAGCAATGGGCTATCCGCTTGTGCGTCTCTGGAAGCACGAAATACCAGGCGAACTTCACCGTGGCTTGAACAGATACAGTCTGTCCTGATTGCCCCCCTCACCCAACCCTCTCCCGGAGGGAGAGGGGGTTGGTACGGTGGCCACCTTCAAATCCTTCTGGAGAGCCATTTTTTCTTTTCGAAAAATCTGCTCAGGCCGATGCTGCCTTGTCATCGAAACGCCAGGCAAGCAGCACAGGCAGAATGACCAGCGTACAGACCATGGTCAGGAATACCCCAAGTGTCAACAACTGGCCCATGCTGGCGGTACCAGGGTGGGAAGAATAGGCCAGATTGCCAAAGCTGCCGACCGTGGTCAGGGCACTGAGGATCACGGCTCTTGCAGTACTGGTCTGCAGCAGGTTCCTGCTGCTGGTGTGACTGTGGCGGGCACGGCTGACCATGTGGATACCATTGTCCACACCGATTCCCAGCAACAGGGGCAAGGCGATGATGTTGGCGAAGTTGAAGGGAATATCAAACAGCACAGCCGCCGCGGCTGTAAACAACCCTGCCAGGATCAGCGGTGTCAGCACCAGAATCGTGTCACGGATGTTTTTCATCAGTAACATCAGCAACAGGAAAATTAGCAAGAAGGCCGTCACAAAGGCCTGCTGAAAGGCCTGTACCGCAGCGTCCCCCGCCGCCAGGCTGATGGCCGGAATATCGGTAACCTTGTCTGCCACGCTGCTGACCTGCTGGACAAATTCCCGCAGGGCATGCACGTCACGCAAATCCTTCTTTGCGAAGACCATCAGCATGCGAGCCTGATTGACGGGACTCACCCAGTGGGCACGTTCATGCTCGGGAAGGGAGGCCAGCTCAATACGTCGTGCCTGAATGATGGTTTGCAGTTTGTCGAGCACCGAAGGGAATGTCCCCATCAATTCCCGGTCCAGCTTTTGCAGCGCAGCCTGTTGCGCATCGGCAGACAGGTTTTTGAGCCTGGCGATGACCGCAGTCAGTTGCTGATGAAGCTGTTCGAGTTTTGCATCCAGTGACGAAGGATTTTCTTTCAGAGCCAGCAAAATGGCCTCGTCAGCCGCAAGCAGATCATCCAATGTGGTCCTGGCATCGGCTTTGGCCTGTGTCCGGGTAACGATTTTCAGGCGTTTTTTCAGTTTGCGGATGATCTTCAGCTTGGCATCCTGATCGGCCGGAACCAGTTCTTCGAGTGAAAAGACCCGCTCCACCGAAGGCAACTGCAACAGTTTCTGCCGCAGGGCCCTGGCCTGTTGATCATTTTCAGCCAGCACTGTGAGGCGAAGAGGGGAAAAATCACCGCCCTTCACAAGATCACGGAAGGTGGCGACCGACTCGCTGGACTGATCACGCAGGTTCAGCAGATCATAATCGAAATGCACACGAGGCATCAGGTAGAGCGAGCCCGCTACCAGCAGTGCCGTTGCTATCAGTATGGGCTTGCCGTGACGCAGCGGAAAGTCCGACCAGTAACCCAGTACACTGCGATATTCCATGGCCGGAATCTTTTTCACCGGCATCGGTGAAATGGCAAACAGGGCCGGCAACAGTGTCAGGCTGACGAACAGGCTGATGAACATGCCAGTGCCGGAAATGATCCCGAGCTCGGAGACACCGATGAATTGGGTGGGAATGAAAGCATAGAAACCCACGGCCGTGGACACGGCACAAATGACCAGTGAGACGCCTACGTCCCGGGATGATTCACGCAGGGCCGCCAGGTTGGGGATCTTCTGCTTGAGCAGCTCTTCATATCGCAGACTGAGGTGAATGGAAAAATCGATGCCCAGACCGATGTAAAGCACGGCGAAGGCAATGGAAATGAGATTGAGACTGCCCACGGAAAGGGTGGCAAAGCCCGCCGTCAGGCACAGGCCAATCAACAGGGCAACAATAGAAAAGATCAGAATGCGCAGGGAACCGGTGCCCAGCCATAGCACGGCAATGACCAGAATCAGCGCCATGATGCCGGCCAGCCCCATGCCCTGGCTGACACTTTTCATCTCGTCGTAGGCCAGGGCCGCTTCGCCGGTGACACGCAGGCGCAGGTCGTGTTGTGCATCGATACCCAGTTCCCGTGCCTGCTCCCGTATGGTACTGATGGCCTTGCCCGCGGCCAGCAGATCCTTGAAATCCAGGATCGGCTGGACGATGATCACCCGTGTAGTTCTTGTCAGGGAACCGGTCGGGAAGATCGACTCCCATTGCAGGGGGCGGGATTGATCATTCCGGTAAGCCGTCAGAGACCGATTCAGATCGTCGAGCAAGGGGCCGATATCGCCACCCTGATCATCGCTGACCGAGCCCACCGCCGCAACAGGAATGATACTGAGCAACTTGCCGGCGGTGGGTGTGCGCTTGAGTTCCGAGAGCATCAAACCGGAACGACCAAGATCCCGAGCCAGCTTCTTCAGCTCGGAGGTGGGCAGATAGAGCAGGCCATTTTTATCGAAGAATTCCCCTGTTCCGGGCAGATAGACCGACTTGAAAGCCTGTTTTTCCCCGGCCAGTTTCTCGGCCAGGCGTTTTGCCGCTTTTTCCACCGCCACAGGATGCTTGCCATCCACCACCAGCAGCATGACATCCAGATGATTGGGAAAGGCCTGCTTGTAGGTCTTGAGGGTTTGCCGGTACGGCAGCTTTTCATCCAGCATGTTCTCCGTGTCCGTATTGATACCAATATGGGTCACGGTGTAATACAGCGCCATTGCCGCAAACAGGACAAAGAAAATGACCACCGCCCAGGCATGACGGGTCACCAGGCCGGTCCAGGCCGAGAGAAACTGACCAATTCGTGCTTCTGTCTTCACATCAAAACCTTTATCAGGGCCAAACCAGGCAGGATAAACCCAATCATTGCACCTTCCATGGCACCCCGGGGAAAACGCCTATTCACCTCACGCCTGCTGCCAGTGATTGATATTCCGTGTCTGCCGCCGGGACGATCTGCAGGACACCAAGTGTTGCGAAAGGCCAGGATGATCTCATCCTGCACGGCAACCCCTGCATCCGGAAATTCATGCAACGACTGGCTGAGCTGTTGTTCAATTCTGCAATAAAAAATGCACCCCCGCCAGCTGCCGACAGCGACTCAGGTTGTGCGAAGCCGCCGCAAACGCCCTGGCCAGTTTCACCAGTGCCAGCCAGTCAGCAGGCCTTGGCAGCAGAGCCGGCAGGAGTTTTGTCAGACTGACATTGCCGTCCTCGTCCAGTGCGGTCAGCAAACTGGCCGGCAGAGACATGTCTGCCGTATCGACAACCGCCCGCAGACTGATAAAAGGCACACCGGTCTGCCCGGCCAAGGCCGCCAGGGCCGCACTTTCCATATCCAGCGCCAGGCAACCGGTGCGCCGGTAGAGTCCAGCCTTGTCGGCAGGCGTGGCAATGACCGTGTCACTCTGGCAAATCCCGCCCCGCCGAAGGTTCCGCACACCGGTCAGTTTCTCCTCCAGGATCTGCGACCAGGCGCCGGCAATCTCATGACGCGTACCCTGCGCATCGAGCAGGTAGTCGGCCAGAATCACATCACCGGAGCGCAGCGCCGGTGCCAGCCCGGCGGCGGTACCATAACTCATCAGGGCGGTAACCCCCCGATCGAGCAGGTCACGGGCCGCATGGACTGCATGAGCGGCTCCCATGCCGGATACCATGAGTGTCACGTTGTCTGTCAGGGAAATGGGCGTACGAAGTGTGGGTTTTGATTCTGTCAGTGATGACGCTTCGTCTCGAAGCGCCACCACAATACCAAGATGTGACATCTAACTAAGCAACATCGCTCAGCCGTTGTCCGCCTGGGATTTGAGGTTGCGGAACCGCGCCAGCGCCCAGAGCGGGAAGATCTTGTCGTAGCCATGGTATTTGAGATGGAATACCTTGGGAAAACCCGGCGCCGTAAATGCGTCATCGTGCCACAGGCCATCTTCTTTCTGGTTGCGGATCAGATAGGCGGCAGCGCGGTGCAGTTCGAGGGTATCGGATTCACCTCCGGCCATCAGGGCCAGCATCGCCCAGGCGGTCTGGAAGGCCGTGCTCTTCTTGTCCTTGCCCGCCAGGGAGTCATCGAAATAACTGTCGTTGGTCTCCCCCCAGCCACCATCGGAGCACTGCGTCGACTTGAGCCAGTCGACAGCGCGCCGAACCATGGGATCCTGCCGGTCGACACCGGCTTTTTCCAGCGCCACCAGCACCGACCAGGTGCCATAGATGTAGTTGGTTCCCCAACGACCGAACCAGCTGCCATTGTCTTCCTGCTCACGGGCAAGATACTGCAGGCATTTTTGCATCGATTCCTGATAGGAGCTGGTCTCATCGGCGAGCAGGCCAAACAGGGTCACACAGCGGGCACTGACATCGGCCGAAGGCGGATCCAGCAATGCACCGTGATCGGCAAACGGGATTTCGTTGAGGAAATAGTATTCATTGTCGATTTCGAACGAGGCAAAGCCACCATTGGACGACTGCATGCCGCGCAGCCAGTTTGCGGCACGTTGCACGGCGAAGTCGAAGTCCTCGGATTTCGCATTGTGCATGGCCCAGGCCACTACCGCCGTGTCGTCCAGATCGGGATAAAAGTCGTTCTTGAACTGGAAGGCCCAGCCGCCGCCAGGTAGCTCGGGACGAAATTCCTGCCAGTCACCCTTTTCTTCCAGCAACTGTTTTGTTTTCAGCCAGTCCAGCGCCTTCTTCGTCTGCGTGTCCGCCTTGCCGGCTTCCTGCAGGGCCAGGCAGGCCAGGCCCGTGTCCCAGATGGGCGAATTGCAGGGCTGACAATAGGCCGAGTCTTCGCCGATCACCAGCAGCTCATTGATGGCCTTCTTGGCTGTGACGCGCATGGGGTGATCGGCCGGGTAACCAAGCAGATCCAGCGCTTCGTAGGCATTGACCATGGCCGGAAAAATGGCACCCAGGCCGCCCTCACCATTGAGCCGTTCGACAAACCAGGTCTCGGCACGGGCGGTGGCCTTGTTGCGGATCCACTGGGGAGTCAGTGGCTCGATGAACTTGGCTACCTTCTCCAGCGCAATGAAAATCTTGTTGAGTGAGGAACGGCTGGGCGTTTTGAAACGAGTCTTCCAGGGATCGCCGGTGAACAGTTCGCTGATGCCGATGTCGAGTGGATTGCGTGCCCTGGCCTTGTGTGTGCAGAGGATTGCCAGCGGCACGGTAACGGTACGGGACCAGTAGGACACCTTGCTGATGTGGAACGGAAACCAGCGTGGCAGCAACATGATCTCGACCGGTACGATGGGTGCGGCGCGCCAGGGCACCTGTTCGAACATGGCCAGCGCCAGCAGGGTAAAGACATTGCTGCGGGCGGCACCACCGGCAGCGAGAATGCGCTTGCGGGCCCGGATCATGTGATCGGCATCGGCACTGTCACCGGCCAGTTTCAGGGCATAATAGGCCTTGACACTGCAACTGAGATCGAATGGACCATCATGGTACAGTGGCCAGCCACCGTCTTCCTGCTGGTGGTTGCGCAGATAGACGGCAATCTTGGCCTGCAGGCCGGTTTCGATTTCATCCATGAAATGCATCATCATGATGTACTCGGCCGGGATGGTACAATCCGCTTCCAGCTCGTAACACCAGTAGCCCTCGGCATTCTGCTGGGCAAGCAGGGCTTGCCTGGCACAGTCTATGGAAGCATCGAGTCCCGATTGCTGCTCCCGTGAAAGAGCATGGACACCTTCATTGAGATTACTGACATTTGCTGCACTTTTTGCTTTTGCTGCATCCCTCATTTGTCTGTCCCCAATGTTCTTTTGACAATATTGTAGTTTTCTTTACGTGGTACGCCGCGACCGGCATAGGCAAACAGGGCACGAAGCAGAAAGTCGGCATGCACGGCTACCTTGCTCGCGGCAACGATCGTCTTGACGCTGCGGCGGGTGATCTTCACCTCGTCACCATGCTGGAAGCCCTTGTTGGCGTTGATCTTCGCCAGCGTCAGCTCGGCCATGCCGATGGACCAGAAACAGAAGTTCCGGATCCCGGCTTCTCTAGCGGGGATCAGCAGGGTGTATTCCAGCGCCTGTTGCAGACAGGCGTAACCGATACTGATCAGTTCTTCCAGTCCCTGTTCAAAACGGGGGTCGCTCTGGCCCGGTTTCAGGTCGGCCAGATCAAAACCGTACTTGCTGAAAATGTCCTGCGGCAACCAGCAGGCGCCGCGCTCATGGTCGTCCCAGATGTCCTTGAGGATGTTGGTCATCTGCAGGCCCTGACCAAAGGCCACCGACAGCTTCATCAGTTCGTCACGGTGACGGTCGATGTCTGGCGAGTAGGCGCAGAACAGCTTGCAGAGCATTTCACCAACCACACCCGCAACGTAGTAGCAGTAGCGCTCCATGTCGGCCAGGGTTTCCAGCCCCTTGCTCGTATCGAGCTGCTGGTAGTAGACCATGCCTTCGGCCATGTCCCGCACACAGGTGGTCAGGGCCTCACGTTGCACGTTGCTGAAGCTATGGGTGATGCGGATGACATCCGGCATCAGCTGGATTAGTTCATGTTCGGCCGGAATCGTTGCCTCGGACAACAGGGGAGCCAGACTGGCGGCAAAAGGAACGACATCGGCCTCACCGGCGACCACCTCCACGAACTGACCGGCATACTTTTTCTTCTGCTCGGCACTGAGGGCCGTATCGTCTTCGATGGTATCGACGATACGACAAAGGAGGTAGCCATTGGAGACGGCTTCGAAAAGTCCGCTCGGCAACTGGGGGATAGTCAGGGCGAAGGTACGCGACACCCCCTGCAGCAGATAGTCCTGCAGGGCATCATCCGAGGCAAAGGATTTTGCTGGTACACCGTCAGCGACCAGGTTTTGTTCATAAACTGCCGTTTCTGCCGTCATAGGTGCTTGAATTTCAGTTATTTTTTTACTCGCAAAGATCCTGCTGAGGCTACCCGTGACGAACCGAACTGTCAAGCTGGAAGCCCGCCTCCGGGACCGTTTCGACATTCTGTCCCCTGTGCTGCACGGTCAGGGACAGCAATGCCATCAAGTCTTGTCATTGTGGCAGTATTTTGCTGTTCGAAATACATGCCTTAGTACTATTATTTTTATTGTGGTAATAATTTCTGTGATAGTGTTAACAATTTAATTCTTGTAATCAGCGTATTACACCAGTCTTAAAGTAATATTTCACTTGCATGTCACCCTATATAACAGCATGATCGCATGTTTAGATTCCGAGACGTTTCGAGCATGCCGTTTACCGCTGACACCCCCTTGCTGAACCGGGTCAATGACCCGGCCGATATCCGCGACTTTTCCATCGAGGAACTCGAGGAGCTGGCAGAGGAGCTGCGCCGTTTCATTCTCCTGTCGGTCAGCAAGACCGGCGGCCACCTCTCGGCCGGCTTGGGCACGGTCGAGCTGACCCTGGCCCTGCACCATGTCTTCAATACGCCGGACGACCGGCTGGTCTGGGATGTGGGCCACCAGAGCTATCCCCACAAGATCATCACCGGCCGGCGGGATCGCATGCCCTCCCTGCGCCAGCGTGGTGGCCTCAACGGCTTTCCCAAGCGCAGCGAAAGTGCCTACGACACCTTTGGTGTGGGCCATTCCAGCACCTCCATCAGCGCCGCGCTGGGCATGGCCATTGCTGCCAAGCTAAACCATGAAGACCGCCACTCGGTCGCCATCATCGGTGATGGCGCGCTGACCGCGGGCATGGCCTTCGAGGCCCTGAATCACGCCGGCGATCTGGATGCCAACCTGCTGGTGATACTCAATGACAACGACATGTCCATCTCCCCCAATGTGGGCGGCATGTCCAATTATTTTGCCAAGCTGCTGTCGGGCAAGCTGTATTCCACGGTCCGTGAAGGCAGCAAGAAGGTGCTGGGCACCATGCCATCGGTCTGGGAACTGGCACGCCGTGCCGAGGAACACGTCAAGGGCATGGTCATACCCGGTACCCTGTTCGAGGAGCTGGGCTTCAACTACATCGGCCCCATCGACGGCCATGACATGGACACCCTGGTCAAGACCCTGCGCAACCTGCGAACCCTCAAGGGCCCGCAGTTCCTGCATGTCGTCACCACCAAGGGCAAGGGTTATGCCCACGCCGAGGCCAACCCCTGCACCTACCACGGTGTCGGCAAGTTCGACCCCGGCTCCGGCAAGATGGAGACCAAACCGGCCACCGGCCCCACCTACACCCAGGTATTTGGCCAGTGGTTGTGCGACATGGCCAGGCAGGATGAAAAACTGGTGGGCATTACGCCGGCAATGCGCGAAGGCTCCGGCCTGGTTGCATTTTCCGAGCAGTTTCCCGAACGCTATTTTGATGTGGGCATCGCCGAGCAGCACGCCGTCACCGTTGCCGCCGGCATGGCCTGTGACGGCCTGAAACCGGTGGTGGCCATCTATTCGACCTTCCTGCAGCGGGCCTATGATCAGCTGATCCACGACGTCACCATCCAGAACCTGCCCGTGCTGTTTGCCATCGACCGGGCCGGTGTCGTCGGTCCCGATGGTGCCACCCATGCGGGCAGCTTCGATCTGAGTTACATGCGCGCCATCCCCAACATGCTGATCATGGCACCCAGTGATGAAAATGAATGCCGGCAGATGCTCAGCACCGGTTTTGCCCATGAGGGACCGGCCGCCGTACGCTATCCCCGTGGCCAGGGGCCGGGCGTCAAGCCGGCCGCGGATCTGTCTACCCTGCCGGTCGGCAAGGCCGAGCTGCGCCGTGAGGGCAAGGGCATTGCCCTGCTGGCCTTCGGTTGCGTGCTGGCGGAGGCTCTGGAAGTGGGCGAAGAACGCAGTGCCAGCGTGGTGAACATGCGTTTTGTCAAGCCCCTGGACGAAGCCATGGTGCTGGACATGGCGGCAAACCATGATCTGCTGGTTACCCTGGAAGACAATGTGGTCATGGGCGGCGCCGGCTCGGCGGTCAATGAACTGCTGATGCAGCACAAGACCCTGGTGCCGGTGCTCAATCTCGGCCTGCCTGACTACTACCAGGAACAGGGCAGCCGCGAAGAGCTTCTCGAGGAGGCCGGACTGAACAAAGATGGTATACTGGCCGCCATCGACAGGTTTGTGCAGGACAATAAACTTGCCAAACAGGCCACACTCGCTTAAAGTCTCACCTATTTAGTCAAGTATCCAGATGACCGCACGTTATACCATGAAAATCCTCACGGATTTTGCCGCCGCACATTACCTCCGTAACTACGAAGGGGTCTGCAACCGCCTGCATGGCCATAACTGGAAAGTGGAAGTCAATGTTGTCGCGACCGAACTGGATGAAGTTGGAATGGGCCTGGATTTCAAGGTCATCAAGGACGCCACCAAACGCCTGATCGGTCAGCTGGATCATTACAACCTCAACGAGGTTGCCCCTTTCGACACCATCAACCCGACGGCAGAAAACATCTCGGCCTACCTGTACCGGGAACTGTCCAAGGAACTGAATACGAATACTGTCAAAGTCGATGCCGTCTCGCTGTGGGAAACCGATCGGGCCTGCGTCACCTATACAGAGGAATCAGAATGAGCGCCGTTATCGAAGACGTGCAAAACCGCAAAGACACTCGGGAAATCCCCATCGACAAAGTCGGGATCAAGGACATTCGCCACCCGGTGAAAATCCGTGATCGCCTCGGTGGCGACCAGCACACCATCGCCAACTTCAACATGTACGTGAACCTGCCGCACAATTTCAAGGGCACGCACATGTCGCGCTTCGTAGAGATCCTCAACAAGCACGAGCGGGAGATCTCTGTCCCCACATTCAAGCAGATGCTCAGTGAGATGACCGAAAAGCTGGAAGCCAAGTCCGGGCATATCGAGATGAGCTTCCCCTACTTCATCAACAAGACGGCGCCGATCTCCAAGGTGCAGAGCCTGCTGGACTACGATGTGACCTTCATTGGCGAGATCCACGACGGCAAGGACGAAATGACCATCAAGGTGGTCGTGCCCGTCACCAGCCTGTGCCCCTGCTCGAAAAAGATTTCCGACTACGGCGCCCACAACCAGCGTTCCCATGTCACCATCACCGCCCTCATCTGCGACTTCATCTGGGTGGAAGAGATCATCGAAATGGTCGAACAGGAAGCCTCCTGCGAACTCTATGGCCTGCTAAAGCGACCCGATGAAAAACAGGTCACCGAACGGGCCTACGACAATCCCAAGTTTGTCGAAGACATGGTTCGTGACGTCGCCGCCAGACTCAATGCCGACGATCGCATCTGTGCCTATATTGTCGAATCGGAAAACTTCGAATCCATTCACAATCATTCGGCCTATGCGTTAATCGAAAAAGACAAAAGGAAGCAGGCAGAAGATTAAAGATACAAGGGAGTGAGCCGGCAGGATGCTGGCGCTCCCTTTTTATTGTTTGCATGCCTTGCCCGAACGCTCGGGGGCAATCAGCAAAGCACATTGCTCTGTCACCACCCACGGCGCACTATCCTTCGAATCGATTCCCAATCCCTGATCCATGTGTTGTTCGAGAAAGACAAGGCAAGAGACAGCATAAAGAATCTTGGCTCTTCAGAAGAATTTGTGGGTAACCACCGTGCCAACGCCATCTCCCTCCGGGAGAGGGCTGGGGTGAGGGGCGTTCAATCAGGGCAGACGGTATTTGTTCAAGCACACCGTGAAGTTTGCCTGGTATTTCGTGATCCCACAAACGCATAAGCGGATACCCCATTGCTTCCAGCCGGGTTGTTCGTCTGGCACCTTGGGCGATTTGTTCAGCCTATAGTCCGCCATCGGCTTCGATAATCAATTTGGCATCCAGGCAAACAAAATCAACCATTCAGGGCTCAATGACGCCCCTGGCGTCGAAACCTGAAGCCCATTGGCTGACGGCCAGGCAGGGGTTTCCAGCAGTAGACGTTCGGCATTGCCCGCTTGCCGACGCGGTACGCCCTCCAAGGTTCCCGATCGTTTCGATTCCCTCACCCCCTCTCCCGGGGGAGAGGGAACCCTTCGTCATGGTTTCGTCCATGAAACACAGCCCACTGCATGCTAAACGCTCAAACCAGGTTCTCCTCAGAAAACAGGCCACATTTCGCTATTATAATTAACACAATATCAATAACTTGAAACTGAAAACACCACTGTCTCCTCCCACAAATTTTTCTAACGAGGCAGAGTCTTTTCCCTTGCATCTTTTCTCTGCCTTAGCTACCACTTCTGATGCAGCAACAGAATCTGTCCTTCGTTCTTCATCTGTACACGGTTGAGAAAAGACATGCCCAGCAGGGCGCCGCCAATGACATTCTGATCGAGTATGGCCGCTTCCACGTCATGCAGGACAATCTCGCCCACCTGCACACTGTCGAGCCTGAGGCGATAGATCCTGGCTCGGCCATTTGCCGTGGTGGCCCAGGACGGTTGTCCCTGGCGATAATCAATGCCCAGACTCTGCGCCAGTCCGGCGTCCAGCACCACATAGGACGCTCCCGTGTCTACGACAAACTGCACGGTCTGACCATTGATGTAACCCTGTACGGCATACATGCCGTTGCGGGAACGGATCATGGCACGCGAGGATAGTCGCGGGGCAAAACTGGCGCTGATGTGTGTGCCCAGTTCATAACGTGCTTGCCTGCCGTCGATTTCGAGCACAGCCTGTTCGCTGTTGGCGGCAATCAGCTTGATGCCTTCGGGTGCCGATTCACCGCGCCGAAGCGTGTACTGCGTGCCATCGACTCGCAGGATCACCATGTCACGAAACAGCCCCAGGATCTGCAGCTCTGCCGCCGTTGCCGACAGTGAAACAGCCAGCAGCAAGGCCGGGACAAGGATCCTGGCCAGCATGGCTACATCCTGATCCGGTAGCGTTTTCCCTGTGGCCGGTTCATGTCGATCTTCAGCCGCTCGGGACTCCACTTGTGGACCTTGTCATGGGCCTCGATATAGATGACCGTGGTATCGGAGGGAATGCGCACCGCAGACAGGCTGCGGGTAAAGGGCTGTTCCTTGACGTGGGGATGATAAAGGGTGCGCCCACCCAGTACCTTGCCATCCTTGTCGACGATGCGCCAGCCATCGGCATAATGTTCCCAGCCTGTATCGGCATGTCGGAGGGTGACGTTGACCCGCCACTTGTTTGCGTCGCGCACGAGCTCGGCATATTCGATGCTGACATTGCCGGCCTGTACCGAGCATGAGAGCAGCAACAGGGACATCAAAACGATCCGCTTCGATTTCATGTCAGGATTCCCCACAGATAGATTAAAATGTGCATGGTAATCGCAGAATAGACGGCCGCCCCCACATCATCAAGCATGATCCCCAGTCCTTTGTCGATGTTCTTGTCCATCAGGTTCACCGGCCAGGGTTTCCAGACATCGAACAGGCGAAAAACGAAGAAACCAACGATGGCCCATTGCCAGCTGAAAGGGATGGCGAACATGGTGATGAGGTAGCCCACCACTTCATCCCAGACGATGGCGGAATGATCATGGCTGCCGAGGTAGGCGGTGGTCTTGCCACACAGATAGATCCCCAGCAGAAACATGGCCAGCACGATCAGTGAATAACTGAGCATCGGCAGGGGTGCCATCAGCCAGTAGATGGGAATGGTCACCAGGGTACCGGCCGTGCCCGGTGCAATGGGTGACAGACCCGAGCCGAAACCCAGGCTGAGAAAGTGAACGGGATTGAGGATGATCCTGGGATCCACCCGGTTGCGTTTTAGTAGGCCCATCGGTCTTCCTGTCTGAAGTGTTCATAACCAGATGCCTGCAGCACCCATCGTTTGCCCTGCGCGTCCTGGCAGTGAACTCCCGGTGTCTCGGTAACCCGGCCGATGATCCCGAGCACGTCAGGCTCATCGGCAAACCTGGCCTGCAGTGTTGCCAGCCGATCTGGTGGCAGACAGAAACACAGGGCATAGTCATCACCGCCATCGAGCAACTGTGGCAGGTGTTGCGGTACTTCCTGCAGCAGTTGCCGGCCAGCGGCGGAAAACGGCAAGGCCGCATAATCCAGCTCGGCGCCAAGGCGGGCCGTGGCCAGCAGATGGCCAAGATCGGACAACAGACCATCGGAGACATCGATGGCGCTGTGGGCCAGATCGCGCAATCGCAGCCCTTCCCTGACCCTGGGCCGAGGGCGATTGAGGCTGGCGACCAGTCTGTCTGTCGAAATCTCACTCAGTGGTGGTTCGTCCATGAGCACAGACAGTCCCAGCATGGCATCACCGATGTTGCCACAGACACCGATCAGATCACCGGCCTGCGCACCCGTTCGCCGCAGGGCCTTGCCCGCCGGCACATAACCGGCCACCTGGATCGAAATGGCCAGCGGCCCCCGGGTCGTGTCGCCCCCAACCAGTTGTATGCCATATTGATCCGCCAGTTCGAACAGGCCGGCGGAAAAACCCTTGAGCCAGCTGTTGGAGGATTCGGGCAGAGTCAGGGCCAGGGTAAACCAGGCCGGTTCGGCGCCCATGGCGGCAAGGTCACTCAGATTGACCGCCAGGGATTTCCAGCCGATGTCTTCGGCCCGGGTCTGTATGGGAAAGTGAACCCCTTCGACCAGGGTGTCGATGGCCACCACCAGTTGCTGATCGGCGGGGGGCTGAACAATGGCGCCATCGTCACCAATGCCGAGAATGACGTCATGGCGGTTGGCCCCGCCATGGCGTTCGAAATGGTCGTGAATGATTTCAAACTCGGATGCAGACATGGTTGATCGGTCCGTGGTCGATGTTGCAGCAAATTGCCGGCAGGCTTAGCTTTTCTTGCGTCGCTGCTGAACTTCGACTTCGCGTAGCTGTGAGGCCAGCTTGTCCATCACGCCATTAACGAAACGATGGCCCTGCTCGGCGCCGAACATCTTTACCAGTTCGACCGATTCGTTGATGATCACCCGGTAGGGAATTTCCGGGTGATGGATCAGCTCATAGGTGCCGAGCCGAACCACGGCACGTTCAACGGGATCGATTTCATCCAGAGAGCGGCTCAGTAACGGGCGGATCTTTTCATCGAGTTCATCGATGTGCTCGGGAACCTTGCTCATCAGTTCACGGAAATAGGCAATGTCGATATTGCCGGTTTCCTTTTCGATGAGGTACTGGGTTTCGATGGCCGAGGGCGCATTGCCCGAAACCTGCCATTCATACAAGCCTTGCAGTGCCAGACGGCGGGCACGTGTTCGGGTGCTGATCTTCATACTTCGACCCTTCCAGGCTTATTGCGAAAAGTTTTCATTGACAATGATTATCCCGCCTCAACCGATGTTGCGCAGCAGGTTGATCATTTCGATCACCGACAAGGTGGCCTCGCCGCCCTTGTTGCCGGCCTTGGTGCCGGCCCGTTCGATGGCCTGTTCGATGGTATCGACGGTAAGTACGCCAAAGGCGACAGGAATGCCTTCCTGCATCATTACCGTGGCCATACCCTTGACACACTCGCCAGCCACATAGTCGAAGTGGGGCGTACCACCGCGGATCACCGCACCCAGGGCGATGATGCCATCGTATTTCTTCGTTGCTGCCATTTTCTTGATCACCAGGGGCAGTTCGAAGGCACCCGGTGCACGCACCACGTCGATGTCGCCTTCACTGGCTCCATGGCGCAACAGGGTGTCGATGGCGCCGTCGAGCAGGCTTTCTACCACGAAACTGTTGAAACGCGCCACGGCGATGCCGATCTTCGCGCCCTTGATAACCAGATCACCTTCTATTGTCTTTATCGTGCTCATATTTTTTAACCTGTTGAATATTGTTTATAAACGGTATCGTGTGTTCACTGTGTATGCAGCCATCAGGTATGCACGTATTCGACCACTTCCAGGCCAAAACCGGAAAGCCCGTGCATTTTTTTCGGTGCACTGAGTACACGCATTTTCTGCACGCCCAGGTCGGTGAGGATCTGTGCGCCGACACCAAAGGTACGCAGGTCTTCACCACTTTCATGGGCCGGCAGATCCAGCCCGGCATCAATGTCGGCATACTGCTTGATCTGGTTGATCAAGACATCCGATTCGTCGGCCAGGCGCAGGATAATGGCCACGCCGCGCCCTTCGGTCGCGATGCGCTTGAGGGCGTCGCGCAGCGGCCAGCCACAGTCTTCACGCAGACTGCCGAAGATGTCACACAGGCTGTTTTCCACATGCACCCGCACCAGTGCCGGATCGTCGGGGTCGTCCAGCTCCCCCATGACCATGGCAAGATGAACCTGGTCGTCGATGATATTGCGATAGGCATGCAACTTGAACTCGCCGAACTCGGTTGGCATTCTCGACTCGGCCACATGCTCGACAGTTTTTTCGTTGTGCAAACGATAATGAATGAGATCGGCGATGGTGCCTATCTTGATGCCGTGCTCTTCGGCAAATTTTTCCAGCTCGGGACGCCGTGCCATGGTGCCGTCTTCATT
>JAJRYG010000067.1 GCA_024275915.1 Gammaproteobacteria bacterium | reverse complement strand
TCACTGAGCCGTTCGTCGATGAACGGGTAGAGGGCCGCACAGGCGACGATCAGGCCGTCACGTTCGACCACGGTGAAGTGATCGATTTCCATCTCCAGGCGTTCGCGGGAACGGCGCACCAGAATGTCGTCCTGCTCCAGGGGCTCGATGAGGGCGAGGATACCGCCCAGATCCTCGAGCCGGGCCTGGCGGGTGTCCTCGAAGGGATCCCGCATCACCAGGGTGCCGCAGCCGTCGCGGGTGAACAGCTCCAGCAGCAGGGCGCCGTCGATCTGGCGGCTGAGGATATGGGTACGCGGCACCTCTTCGGCACATACGCGAATGGCGCTGGCCAGACTGCTGGCACTGTCGGGATGCAGCTTGTGCTTGCCGGCCAGCAGCCTTTGCGCTTCGTCCAGGGTCAGCTCCCGCAGCAGCCGCTTGCGGTTGTCGGTGATCCCCTTGCCGTCGACCAGATAGACGAGCTTGTCGGCCTGCAGCTGGATGGTGGCGGCGGAGGCCACGTCGTGCACGGTGAGGTTGAAGGTCTCGCCGGTGGGGGAATAGCCCAGCGGCGAGAGCAGCACCAGCGCGCCATCATCCAGGTGGCGATGGATGGCCTGGGCGTCGATGCGCCGCACTTCGCCTGTGTGGCAATAGTCCACGCCCTTGCGCACTCCCAGCGGCTGGGCGGTGACGAAGTTGCCGGAGACCACGCGGATGTCGGCGCCGGCCATGGGTGAATTGGTAATGCCGGTGGAGAGCAGGGCCTCGATGTCCACCCGCACGCTGCCGGCGGCTTCCTTGACGCATTGCAGGGCCTGGTCGTCGGTGATGCGCAGTCCATTGACGTATTCGAAAGCGGCCTGGCGCTGCTTGAGGCATTGCTCGATCTGCGGGCGGCTGCCGTGCACCAGCACCAGCCGCACACCCAGGCTGTTGAGCAGGGCGATGTCGTGCACCAGGCTGGCGAACTGGGCATCGGCAATCATTTCGCCGCCAAAGGCGATGACGAAAGTGCGGTTGCGAAACGCATTGATGTACGGCGAGGAGTTGCGGAACCAGCGAACGAAATCAGCGAGTTGTGTGGTCTGTGGTCTGGGCATGGTGCTGGGCTTTTCTGATAAAGCCTGTAAAATAAATATCATAGTATGACAGGGGTGGTCTGAAAAATCACCGCCAGTTGCCTGTCGGTCGGTGGCGGGCATAAAAAAACCGGGTAGCCCCGGTTTTTCATGCGCGGAGGGCATGGGGGCTACCAGCTGCCGCGTTTTTTCCAGCGGATTTTCGGTGCCAGCAGGCCGAGGATAATGCCACCGAACAGCACCAGGGCGCCGGCGATGAACCATTCGCGCTGGGAGCGATCCTTGAGCACCTGGTTTTCCTGACGCAGCAGCTCCAGATCCTTTTCCAGGGCGATGTTCTGCTGCTTGAGCTCCCGGTTCTGCTGGTCGAGGAGGATGGGTTTGGCGGCCACCTCGGAAAGGCGGGCCAGTTCGGCACTGCTGGCCTTGTGCTTGTTGAGCAGTTCGGTGCGTTCGGCTTCCAGTTCGGCGGTTTTCTTGCGTAGTTCGGCCAGTTCGGCCTTGAGTTTGGCGTTTTGTCCACTGATGCGGGCCAGTTTCTTTTCTGTGGCGGTCAGTTTCTGCTTGGCAATGGGTTCCGGGGTCAGGTACTGGGTGCGTACCCAGCCTTCGACGCCATCCTCGGTTTCGACACGGGTGTAACCGGTCTCGGTGTTTTCCAGGACGATCAGTTTGGTGCCACTGGGCAGGGTCTTGAGGATCTGGTACTGGGCGCCCTGGCCGGAGCGCAGGGTAATGACCAGCTGGTCACTTACATACTGGATTTCTTCTGCTGCCATCAGCAGCACGGGCAACATGAAACCAACGACGAACAGAGCAAGCTTTTTCACGGTTTTCCCCATATTATTATTACTGATACCATGACAAGCGTGAATGCGCCCCTCAGGGCCTCGACACACGGGCGGGCTGTACAGAGGGTTACCGATTGTCCCGGTTTGAGCGTCTATTATATAGAAGGACGGGCTGGCGTGAAGCCCTGGAGGCCATTACAGTGCGTTCTGATTCACAAATTACGGGAATTGTGCCGGTTTCGGAAACTCTGACGGGATGTCATATCATTGTCATATTGGAGGAGTGTAATCGCCACAGGCTGCGTCAGGCAGCCAGATTGACACATTTCTGTAATGGAACGTAAATAAATGTCAGATACCGCAAACCACAAGATTTTGATCGTCGAGGATGAAGAAGCCATCCGCGAGATGTTGTCCTTCACCCTGCACCGGGCTGGATACGAGGTCCTCGAGGCCGTCGATGCCCGTATTGGCAAGGAAAGGCTCCGTGAAAAACCCGACCTGGTGCTGCTGGACTGGATGCTGCCGGGGATCAGTGGCGTGGAGTTTGCTCGCCGTTTGCGCCAGGATCCGGTCAGTGCCAACCTGCCCATCATCATGCTCACGGCCCGCGGCGAGGAAGAGAGCAAGCTCAAGGGCTTCGAGGCCGGCGTGGATGACTTTGTCACCAAGCCCTTTTCCACCCAGGAACTGCTGGCGCGCATCAAGGCCATCCTGCGCCGCAGTCGCAACCAGCCGGGTGAGGAAATGATTGCAATCGAAGGCATGGAGCTGGATACTGCCGGACACCGTTTGCGCATCGAGGGCAAGCCGCTGGACCTGGGGCCAACGGAGTTCCGTCTGCTAAGCTTCTTCATGGGCCATGCCGAACGGGTGTTCAGCCGTGATCAGCTCCTCGATCAAGTCTGGGGTGACAATGTGTATATAGAAGACCGAACCGTCGATGTGCATATCCGCCGCCTGCGCCGGGCGCTGGAGCCCTATGGCTACGATCGCCACATTCAGACAGTGCGCGGCGCCGGCTACCGTTTTTCACGTCACCTCTAACGCCGATTCCCATGCAAACCACCTGGTTGACAGAGTTCTATCGGTTTCTCGGCTTTGGCGCGCTTGTCGTGGTCATTGGACTGTTGACAAAACAGTTGCTGATCGTCCTGCTGATTTTCACCTTCGCCTACCTTGGCTGGTTTTTCTACAATCTGCGCAGCATGGAAACCTGGCTTCGGGTCGACAAGAAATACGCCCCACCGGAAGCGCCGGGCGTGTGGGGAGACATGCTCAGCAACATCTATGCCCTGCGCCAGCGCAGCCGCAAGCGCAGCAAGCGGCTGGTCAAACTGCTCAAGCGTTTTCGCCAGACCGCCGGCGCCATGCCCGATGGCATCATCATCCTCAAGGGGCAGGGCGACATCGACTGGTGGAACTGCAAGGCCGAGGCGCTGCTGAACCTGCGTTATCCCCAGGATGTCGGCGTGCGTCTGGTCAACCTGATCCGCAACCCGGATTTCATCGCTTGCCTTACCGGTACCTCGAAAGAACCCAATGTGACCATCAATTCGCCTTTCAAGGATGGCGTGAAGCTGAACATCCGGCCGATCCCCTATGGCAAGAACCAGACCCTGGTGATGGTTCGTGATGTGACCCTGATCTACGAGGTCGAGGAAATGCGGCGTGATTTTGTCGGCAACATTTCCCACGAACTGCGCACTCCGCTGACCGTGCTCAGCGGCTATATCGAAAACCTCCAGGAAGACAACATGGAAAACCCGGATCTGGAACGGGCGCTGGAACTGATGGGGCAACAGACCCACCGCATGCGCCAGCTCACCGAGGATCTGATGCTGCTCTCCAACCTGGAAAACAACAGCAATACCACCAACAGCAAACGCCAGGTGGTCGATGTCAACCACATGCTGGTGAGTCTCAAGGAAGAAGCCCAGATACTCAGTGGCAAGCGCAATCACGCCATCCTGCTGGAATCGGATCCGGGCCTTAACCTGCGTGGCGATCCCAAGGAACTGGATAGCATCTTCTACAACCTTGTGGTCAATGCGGTCAATTACACGCCCGAAGGCGGCGCCATCCGCATCCGCTGGTATGCCGATACCAGCGGGGCCCATTTTGAAGTCAATGACACGGGCATAGGTATCCCCGGCCACCACCTTGCCCGTTTGACCGAACGCTTTTACCGTGTCGATGTGGGGCGTTCCCGGGCTTCCGGGGGGTCCGGGCTGGGGCTGGCGATCGTCAAGCATGCCGTCCAGCAGCACCGGGGAACCCTGCGTATCGACAGTGAGGTGGGTCGGGGCAGCACCTTTATCGTCGATTTTCCAAAGGATCTGCTGGTCTGGCACCGCCAACCGCTTGAAATCGAACAGGCCGGTTAACCGACCGCTCCTTGCGGACGGTTGTGTTGTTCATGTAAGTTTCTGATATTTCTTGGTTTATTCTGTCACAATATTGTCATATTTGATTCATCTGGCTGTCACAATGCAGGCATACAGTAGCGTGCATAACTTTACTCAATTTCCTTACCAGGAGAGCGTTAGACATGTTCAACAAAAAAATAATCATGGCATCGGTTATCGGCCTGTCGGCTGCGATTAGCCTGCCTTCTTTTGCTGCCAGCAAGGTAGATGCAGATATTCCTGTTTACAAGCGTACCAGTGGTGTTTCGGGCAACCTCAGCAGTGTCGGCTCTGATACCCTGGCCAACCTGATGACCCTGTGGGCCGAGGAATACAAACGCCTGTACCCCAACGTCAACATCCAGATCCAGGCCGCCGGTTCTTCCACTGCGCCGCCAGCCTTGACCGAAGCCACTTCAAACCTGGGGCCCATGAGCCGCAAGATGAAAGCCAAGGAACTGCAGAAATTCGAGGAAAAATACGGCTACAAGCCCACTCCCATCCGTGTCGCTCTGGATGCGCTGGCCGTGTTCGTCAACAAGGACAATCCCATCAAGGGCCTGACCATCCCTCAGGTTGATGCCATTTTCTCTTCCACACGCAAATGTGGCTACAAGCACGACATCAAGACCTGGGGTGATCTGGGCCTGACCGGTACCTGGAAGAACCGCAAGATCCAGCTCTACGGCCGCAACTCGGTTTCCGGCACATATGGCTACTTCAAGAAAAAGGCTCTGTGCAAGGGTGACTACAAGAGTGCCGTGAATGAACAGCCTGGTTCGGCTTCTGTTGTTCAGTCCGTCACCTCTTCCGTGAATGGCATCGGCTACTCCGGTATCGGTTATAAGACTTCCGGTGTGCGCACGGTTCCGCTGACCAAGAAACCCGGCAAGCCGTTCATCGAAGCCACCAATGACAATGCCATCAACGGCAAGTACCCGCTGGCCCGTTTCCTGTACATCTATGTCAACAAGCAGCCCAACAAGCCACTGGCTCCGCTGGAACGCGAATTCATCAAGATGGTTCTGTCCAGGGTTGGTCAGCAGGTTGTGGTCAAGGATGGTTACATCCCGCTGCCAAGCAAGGTTGTCGAGAAGGAACTGGCCAAGCTCAACTGAGAAACGGACTTTTTTTCCCAAGGTGCCTGATTCGTCAGGCAGAAAAATCCCGCTTCGGCGGGATTTTTTTTTGGGCACTGAACCGCCATTTGAGGCCGCCCTGTCATCTGATTGTCATGATTCTGCCGTAGCATGACGCCAGGTCACAGGGAAGAAGGAAGCGACTGTTTATAGAGGGAATTGTAAGTTGTTGTGTATAAAGGGAAAATTATTGACACCAGCGGAGTCTTCAGGACTTCCGCTGGTTGTCACATTTCTGTCATAATTGGCGTCTATCCTTCGGGGCTAGCCAAGGTCCTTGTCCGTCTTAACATTATGAGCCAATCCGCAAATACCTCCCTGTTTCTTCGCTGGCGTCTGATCAAGGACCATATCTCACGATATCTGGTCACGTTCGGTGGCCTCGGTGTGATCATCGCCATCGTGCTGATCTTCGTCTACCTGCTCTATGTGGTGATCCCCATGTTCGAGCCAGCCGACATGGAGCCGGTCAGCACCTATACGATCCCGAGTCTGGACAAGACCCTCTACCTGGAAATGGAAGAACAGAGCGAGATTGCCATGCAGGTGGGCAATGATTCCTATCTGCGATTCTTCAATACGCGTAACGGGGATATCGTCAAGGATGTGGCCCTGGCGATTCCGGAGGATCTGAAAGTCATGGCCGTGGGTGTGGGGGCGCCGGAAGGCGGGCTCATCGGACTGGCCCTGTCCAACGGCAAGGCGCTGGTCGTCAAGCATTCCTATGCCATTTCCTACCCCAATGACAAAAGACTCATTACTCCTCAGGTGAGTTATCCTCTGGGTGAAGCACCGCTCGACATCGATCTCGAGGGATTGCCGATCACCCGGCTTTCCCTGCAGATGGATGAGGAACAGCTGACCCTGGTGGGGGTGACGCCAGACCGGCGGATTCTGGTTCGGCATGACGAAAAGTCCGAATCGATTCTCGATGACGAATCCTGGGAGTCGGTCTATTTTACCTTGCCCCATCCCCGAGATGACGTGAAATACCTACTGCTCGACAAGCAGCAACGCATTCTCTATGTCGGGACCGACAGTGGCGATCTGAGCTTTTATGACATCAGCGACTGGGAAGAAGGCCCGCGCCTGGTGCAGCACCTGTCACTGGTGGGCCGTGGTGAAACCCTCTCTTCTCTGACCTTTCTCACCGGCGACATTTCCCTGCTGGTGGGCAGTTCCTCTGGCACCATCAGCCAGTGGTTCCCGGTGCGCGGCAAGGACGGCAACGAGGTCCTGACCCGTATCCGGGATTTCACCGACTTCACCCGGCCCGTCGTCAGCATCATGAGCGAGCAGCAACGCAAGGGCTTCGTCGCGACCGATGCCAGCGGCCAGGTCGGCATCTTCCACGCCACCGCCCACCGTACCCTGCTGGTGGAGCCGGTTTCCGAACTGCCGGTGAAATTTATCGGTCTGGGGCCACGCAGCAACGCCATGCTGCTGCAGGACGACAAGCAGTTTCATTTTTACCGCCTGCGCAACGAATACCCGGAAATTTCCTGGTCATCCCTGTGGGGCAAGGTCTGGTACGAGAGTTATCCCGAACCGGACTACATCTGGCAGTCATCGTCCTCCAGTAACGATTTCGAGCCCAAGCTGAGTCTGGTGCCCCTGTCCTTCGGGACCTTCAAGGCGGCCTTCTTTGCCATGTTGCTGGCCGTGCCCCTCTCGATCATGGGTGCCATCTACACGGCCCACTTCATGTCACCGAAGATGCGCAGCTCGGTCAAGCCAACCATCGAAATCATGGAAGCCCTGCCCACGGTGATCCTCGGTTTTCTTGCCGGCCTGTGGCTGGCGCCCTATATCGAATCCCATTTGCCCGGCATCATATCCCTGCTACTGATACTGCCACTGGGCTTGCTGTTTGCCGCCTGGACCTGGAGCCGTTTGCCGGAACGCATTCGCCATAACATTCCCGATGGCTGGGAAGCCGCCCTGCTGATCCCGGTGGTGCTGATCATCGGTTATTTCAGCATGATAATGAGTCCCATCGTCGAAAGCGCCTTCTTTGGCGGTGATGTGCAGATCTGGATGCGCGAGACCCTTGGCATCAACTATGACCAGCGCAATTCCATCGTCGTCGGCCTGGCCATGGGCTTTGCCGTGATCCCCACCATCTTCTCGATTGCCGAGGATGCCATTTTCGCCGTGCCCAAGCACCTGGTACAGGGTTCACTGGCGCTGGGTGCCACCCCCTGGCAGACCATGATGCGAGTGGTATTGCTCACCGCCAGCCCCGGTATCTTTTCCGGGGTGATGATCGGTTTGGGTCGTGCCGTGGGCGAAACCATGATCGTGCTGATGGCAACAGGCAATACACCGGTGATGGACTTCAGTATCTTCGAGGGTATGCGCACCCTGTCCGCCAACATCGCGGTGGAAATGCCCGAGTCAGAGCTGGGCAGCACCCATTACCGTGTGCTGTTTCTTGCTGCCCTGGTGCTGTTTGCGTTTACTTTCCTGTTCAACACCATTGCCGAAATCGTTCGCCAGCGGTTACGCAAGCGTTACAGCAGTCTTTAGGAATCGGTTATGTCTCAACCCAGCGTCAAATGGAGCAAGAGTGGCTTACCCTGGATCTGGCTGAATGCCGGTGCCGTGAGTATCAGCCTGATCATGGTCATCGGTCTGCTGCTGCTGATCACCGTACGCGGCATGAGCTATTTCTGGCCTGCCGATGTCATGGATGCCAAATATCAGGAATCAAACGGACGGGTCATTCATCTCATTGGTGAAGTGGTCGATAGTCAGGTGATACCGGCTGCTAATGCCCGTGACAATGGCTATACCATCGAGAATGAGCTGGAGCTGACCCGTTTCCTGGTCAAGGTGGCCAACCGCGATGTCTACGGCAATGACTTCCGTCTGGTGCTGGAGCCGTTTCTTACCGATATCAGTTACCCGAAAAACATCATGGTGGTGGAACGCCGTGAATGGGGCAATGCCATCGGTTATCTCCGATCTGTCAAGGAACACGGCAAGGTCATTGCCGAAGGGGACAAGGCGCGTGACGAACTGATGACACGGCTCAAGTCCGCTGTGGCCACCTTCGATACCATTCGTGATATCCAGAAGCATGATATTGGCAGTATCAACTATCAGCTCGAACAGCTGCGCCTGAAACGCCGGGGACTGGAACTCGATGGCGTGACCGACAAGGCACCCTACGAGGAAATCGAGCAGGAAGAAAAGCAGCTCAAGCAACAGTACGACACACTGTTGAAGAAGATGGAAGTGCTCTACGAAGATATCCGCCGGGACAGCATGGTGATGGAAGCCATGAATGGCACGACCTTCGAGATTCCCCTCGGCAAGGTGGTGCGCGCCTACTACCCCAACGAGATGGGTGTGTTCGACAAACTGGTGTTCTATGTGGCAAAAGTCTGGGAGTTCGTCAGTGACGAGCCCCGTGAGGCCAATACCGAGGGCGGGATCTTCCCGGCCATCTTTGGTACCGTGCTGATGGTGATTCTCATGTCCATCTTCGTTACCCCCTTTGGTGTGGTGGCGGCCGTGTACCTGCGTGAATATGCCCGTCAGGGGCCGCTGATCCGTCTCATCCGCATCGCCGTCAACAACATGGCCGGGGTACCTTCCATCGTCTACGGCGTATTTGGTCTGGGCTTCTTTGTCTATTTTCTCGGTGGCAATATCGATGCCCTGTTTTTCCCCGAGGCCCAGCCGGCCCCGACCTTTGGCACGCCCGGCATTCTCTGGTCCTCCCTGACTCTGGCCCTGCTGACCCTGCCGGTGGTGATCGTGGCTACCGAGGAAGGCTTGTCGCGCATTCCCCGTTCGGTTCGTGAAGGCAGTCTGGCACTGGGCGCCACCAAGATCGAAACCCTCTGGAACATTGTTCTGCCCATGGCATCGCCGGCGATGATGACCGGCGTGATCCTCGCCGTGGCGCGTGCTGCCGGTGAAGTGGCCCCCCTCATGCTGGTTGGTGTCGTCAAGCTGGCGCCGTCGTTACCGCTGGATGGCAACTTCCCGTTCCTGCACATGGAACGCAAGTTCATGCACCTGGGTTTTCATATCTATGATGTGGGCTTCCAGAGCCCCAATGTGGAAGCAGCCAGACCACTGGTCTATGCTACATCGCTGTTATTGATTATTGTCATCGTATTGCTCAATCTGACCGCGATTCGTATACGAAACCGTTTGCGGGAAAAATACCGCGCGCTGGAAAATTAATTAATGGTATATAAAGATGAGTGACGCAAACACACAGAAAACCCCCTTGACCCATGCCATCAACATGGATGCACTGAATCGGGACGAATCGACGGTTGAAACCGAAAATGCCGACATTGCCATAACAGTCGATGATCTGAATCTGTTTTATGCAGAAAAACAGGCCCTGCACGGAATCAAGATGGAAATTCCACGCAAACGGGTGACCGCCTTCATCGGTCCCAGTGGTTGTGGCAAGTCCACCCTGTTGCGTTGCTTCAACCGCATGAACGATCTGGTCGACAATGTCCGTATCGAAGGCAGTATCGTACTGGGTGAGGACGATATCTATGCCAAGGGTGTCAACGTGGCCGATCTGCGTCGCCGGGTCGGCATGGTGTTCCAGAAGCCCAACCCGTTTCCGAAAAGCATTTTCGAGAATGTGGCCTATGGCATGCGCATCCTTGGCATAAAGGACAAGCGCAAGATTACCGAGTCGGTAGAAAAATCCCTGCGCAGTGCCGCACTCTGGGATGAAGTGAAGGATCGCCTGCAGGACAACGCCATGGGGCTGTCTGGCGGGCAACAGCAGCGTCTGGTAATTGCCAGGGCAGTGGCCATCGAGCCTGAAGTGCTGTTGCTGGACGAGCCGGCATCGGCACTGGATCCCATTTCGACATTAAAGATCGAGGAATTGATCTATGAGCTCAAGGACAAGTATACAATTGTCATTGTCACCCATAACATGCAGCAGGCTGCGCGTGTTTCAGATTATACGGCATTCATGTACATGGGTGAGTTGATTGAACACGATTCGACCAACAAGCTGTTTACCAACCCGGAAAAGAAACAGACCGAAGACTATATTACCGGCCGTTACGGCTAGCCAGAAAATACGGCGGCAGAGGATGTTTGCCTGTCGTCGAAGTATAATTTGGCTATAATTATTATACGATTTGCACAAGGCTATTGATCATGGATACAGGCAAACTAGGCACGCATATCTCCCAGCAGTTCGAGGAAGAACTGGAAGACGTTAGTTCGAGCGTCATGACCATGGGAGGACTCGTTGAAGAGCAACTGAAAAATGCCCTCAAGGCCCTGAGCGATATTGATGCCGAGCTTGCCAATGTCGTGGTGGAAAACGATTACAAGGTCAATGCCATGGAAGTGGCCATCGATGAGGAATGCACCCAGATCCTGGCGCGCCGCCAGCCTGCCGCCAGTGACCTGCGTCTGGTGATTGCGGTGATCAAGACTATTACCGATCTGGAGCGCATCGGTGACGAGGCCGAACGCGTTGGCCGCATGGCCATGCACTTTGCCGAAGCCGGCGGTGAGAGTAAGATGCTGGTAGGCATCCTGCATCTTGGTGAGCTGGTCTCAACCATGTTGCACGGTGCACTGGATGCCTTTGCCCGTCTCGACACAGAGGCTGCCGTTGCGGTTGCCCAGTCCGACATCAAGGCCGACAGGGAATATGAAAGCATCATGCGTGAGCTGATCACCTACATGATGGAAGATCCCCGTACCATTCCCAATATTGTCGATATCATGTGGTCGGCCCGGGCACTGGAACGCATTGGTGATCGCTCCCGCAACATCTGCGAATACGTCATCTACCTGGTCAAGGGCAAGGATGTGCGCCATACCAAACTGACCGAGGGCGAATAGCAGGTCACACGCATCTTTGACTGCAACGGCGATCAAGGCAGGAAGCTGACCCTCTTCTGCGCCCGGAAACGGAACTGGAAAAATAAGGAGTCTGGCAAACGGCCCGGGCAGACCGTCGGACCATACCGGACTTTTCAGTTCTGCCGCATTCGTCTCCTCTGACAACAACTTGCTCGACAGTCAGCCAAGGAATCTCGAACACTCCACACTTTGGCTCTTCAGAAGAATTTGAGGGTGGCCACCGTGCTAACAGGATGTTGAAAGGCCCCTCCCTTGTCTTTTTCAACCCGGGAACGGCAAGCGCTGTTTGCCGTTCCCTCATATTTTCAGTGACTTGTGGTCATTGAAAATGGCGGTGCTTCCCTGCACCGCACACAGACTGTCGAATAACGGCGTTTTTCAACAGCCTGTTAAAAATGAGACGTTGTCATGAGGCAACGTCGAACCTGAAACATACTGACGAGGGAGAAAGAAAAATGGCCGGCTTTCATGAAATCAGCACTTACAATTTTCGCTATCGCAGCAGCAAGGTAACAACTAACTGGGGCGGGTTTATTTTCAAGAACCATGGGATGTTAATCTGTGATGGTGATTCGACCAAAGACAGACTTATTATTACCATCGCCCCGGATGATGAACCGCTTCATGCTGGCGAAACGGTCACCATGGGCACTGGCAGCGATGCCCAGGATGTTGGGTTTATCGCAATCCGGCGTGCGGATATCGGGATATTTATCGACTTGCTAAGAAACGAGAAGCCTGTTTACATGCAGATCCATGAAGGGACTCATGGGGTGTTCAATCGCATCTTGACCGGAGCGGAGCCTGTTGGGGAAGGGGAGGAAGAAATCCTCTAGCGACGCGTCTTCCCGCCGCAGATGAGAGATGATCCGGATAAAGGAATCTGGGGATAGCAGGGGAAAGCATTGTTTGCCGGATGTGTCTACCTGCCTGCAAATTTTTTCCAGTAAGCCGCTTTTTTCGTATCCTTTTTCAAGCCGAGCAACCCCTGTTCATAGACCTTGACCAAGGCATTGATGGCATTGACGTCGCCCTGCTGGGCGGCCAGTTTCCACCATTTCAGGGCGGCCGGCACATCCTTCTCGATGCCCTTGCCGTAGGCCAGCATCACGCCATAGTTGTACTGGGATTCATGGTGCCCCTGTTCGGCGGCCTGTTTCCACCAGTAGATGGCATCCTTGCTGCTGGGAAAGCCGGTCTCGCCGCTGATGTACATGACACCCAGGTTGTAGGCGGCATCGGCGCTGCCGTAGTAGGCGGCTTTCTTGAACCACTTCATGGCCTGCTTGTAATCCTTCTCCATGCCCCAGCCATTCTTGGCCATCAGCCCCAGGTTGAACAGCGCATCGGGGTTGTTCTTGTCCGCCAGGGGTTTCCAGATGCGGTAGGCGGTCTTGTAGTCCTTTGCCTCAAAGGCACGATAACCGTCCTCCAGGGGCCCGGCCATCACGGTGAGAGCGACAAAGAACAGTAAGATCAGGTAGGCAAAAATCCGAATTTGAATATTGTGACGCATGAACAGGTCGATTTCCAAATGATTCTCAGTTGTCGTTATATCGGCACTGGACAGGGTGACTTGAGGCGAGGCAAGCTGAAATCGAAAAAAAATCCAGTATTTTCAGTCGCTTATGACTTCTGTCATAAGTCCCTGAGGCTGTTACAATAAATGCATAAAAATATATAATAACTATATTGATATTATGTATAAATGGAGTAATATCCCCGACTTCAAATCACTCAAACAAGGGCTCGGCTTCCGATGAAACAGGTAGTAGAACAGGCAGACAACTGTGAACAATGGCTTATCGAAGGTATCCGGGAAGAAGGTGGACGCTTTCGGCCCAGTGACTGGGTCGATCGTATTGCCGGGCTGGGAGCCTGTTTCGGCCCGGATCGTCGCCTGCGTTACAGCAAGGGCTTGCAGGCAGTGGTTTTCGATGGCCAGCGCTGCCTGATGGTCAGTCAGTGCCTCGAGCAGCAGAATGCCGGCCTGTACCGCACAGTGATGGATTTTGCCCGCCTCAACCACTTGCGAATCATCCGTCTGGATACGGCCAGCAATGCCATGGTGCAGGCCAGCACCGGCAGAGAAAAGGCCAGACATCCCCCCCACATGGCATGGTGAGTTGGTCGGCGAGCAGCAGGCAAAAAACTCATGTTACTTAAACAGGATGTTGAAAAAGCCCTTTCCCGCACCGCACACATGCTGTCGAATAACGGCGTTTTTCAACAGCCTGTTAAACCGGTTGGGGGCAGGAGCTGGACTTGTGACGGCTCGACGGTCTCCTTTTTCGCCTTTCCATGCACGACCCGCATGACCGTCATCCCGCTGGGCAAGGTCAGCGGGTTGCTCCCCCCAACAAGCTGCATCAGCTGTTTCTTGCCGACGGGCTTGCCGCCTGTCCCCGGCTCAGAAACCATGGCGCACCGGGCCTGATCAAAAAAAGCCCGGACATTCCGTTCAGCGTACGAATTACAGGAGAGGCCAGAGCCGGACTGGCAGAGCGACATCGACCAGGCCACCCTTGCGGGCAGCCCGGTGATGCAGGAAGTGGTGTTCTTCCATTGTCCCTCGAAACCCCTGATCCTACCTCGGGAGCTGGTCTGCAGTACAAAACTACCGCAAGCAAAACCGAGCCGATCCCCTTGCCCTGATCCAGGATGCCCTGCACAAGGTCTGACGGCAGGCCGGAGAGAAGAAAGTCGTGACCTGGCCGTTGATTCTCAGGCTGGCGTGTCCCCAGGGAGTGACAAGACAGAAGAACCCCAAGTCGTCATGGCAAACCATGCAGGTCATGGGGATTTTCCCTGTCGGCTTTGCCACGGAAAGGGAGGAGCCGCTGCATGTGCGGAGAATCTTCCGCTCAGACCTTTAAATCCGCTGCTTGTGACTCTATTTTGGAATAAACGAAGGTTGAAAAAAACTGGCGGAAATTTCAGCAACAAGTGCCGGTGCCCATTTGTTTATTGATCCAGAACCATGTTTGGCACACTCGATGCCTTACCAGACATGACACTCCGGTGTATTTGTATTAAATTGACAAGACAATCACTGACAATACAGGTGGCAATATGAAATCACGATGGATTCTTGTAGCTGACAGCAGTCGGGCCCGTATTTTCACTGTCGAGAAAGCCTCGGCGCCTCTGGAGGAGATGGAAGTGCTGGTGAATCCGGAAGGTAGGGAACATGAGCAGGAAATCAGCAGTGATCTGCCGGGACGGGACAGTGACAGAAACGGGTCGGGGCGTCATGCCTTCCAGGATGAGACCGAACCCAAGGAACAGGAAATCCTCAATTTTGCCAAACGCATTGCCCAGCATGTGGACAAGGCTCGCACCACGGGCAAACTCAACCAGTTGATCATCATTGCTGCACCGGCCTTCCTGGGCACCCTGCGCAACCAGTTGAGCGAACAGAGCCGCAAACTGATCAGTCTGACGCTGGACAAGAACCTGACTCAGCATGATCCGGTAGATATTCGCAAGCACTTGCCCAAACTGCTGCCCAGCGTTTGAGTTCTGCTCGTGCAGCAGGTACCGGCCTGCTGCACATGCCCTGGAGAATCGGGACTATTTGGCCAGCAGGTATTCGATCAGCGCCTTTTGTGCATGCAGGCGGTTTTCGGCGGCATCCCAGACGATGCTCCGGGGTCCGTCGATGACCTCGGCCGCCACTTCCTCGCCACGGTGGGCAGGCAGGCAATGGGTGAACAGGGCGTTTTCCTTGGCATGTGACATCAGCTCGGCGGTTACCTGAAAATCCGCAAATTTCCTTTCTCTTTCCTTCTGCTCTTCTTCCTGTCCCATGCTGGCCCAGACATCGGTCGCAACGAAATCAGCCCCGCTGATCGCTTCGACCGGATCGTGGCACAGCCAGGCACTGTCACCGGCGGCGGCGAGGATGTCGGCATCGGGCTCGTAGCCCACCGGCGTGGCGATGCGCAGCTTGAAGCCAAACTGCCGGGCAGCATTGATGTAGGAATGACACATGTTGTTGCCGTCACCAATCCAGCAAACGGTCTTGCCGGCCACGCTGCCGCGGTGCTCGACGAAGGTCTGTACGTCGGCGAGTAACTGGCAGGGGTGATAGCTGTCGGTCAGGGCATTGATGACCGGTACCCGGGAATAGCGGGCAAAGGTTTCGATGTAATCGTGGGCATAGGTGCGGATCATGATGATGTCAACCATGCGAGACAGCACTCGGGCGCTGTCCTCGATGGGTTCGCCACGCCCCAGCTGGGTATCCCGCGGCGAGAGGAAGATGGCATGGCCGCCGAACTGGGCCATGCCCGTTTCAAAGGACACCCGGGTGCGGGTAGAGGACTTGTCGAAGATCATGCCCATCACCTTGCCACTGAAGGGGGCGAAACGTTCGCCGGCATGCTGCATCCTTTTCAGCTCGATGGCGCGCTGGAGAAGGGAATCGAGATTGGCCGGATCGATGTCCAGCAGGGTCAGAAAATGTTTTGTCATGATGGTGTTTCCCGGAATACGCGAGAAGGAATGGATCTTCAGTTGAGGAAGTCGGTGATGAGCTTGCTGACCCCGTCGATGAGCTGTTGGGCTTCGGCATCGGTCAGGATCAGCGGTGGCAGTAACCGGACAACCTGAGTGGCGGTGACATTGATCAGCAGGCCGGCCTGCAGGGCGGTGTTCATCAGTTCGCCACAGGGCCGATCCAGCTCGATGGCGATCATCAGTCCCTGGCCACGGATTTCGACCACACCATCGACATGGGCCAGAGTGGCCTGGAAACCCTCGATAAACTGCTGTCCGAGCTGGCTGGCACGCTCGACCAGCTTTTCCTTTTCCATGGTATCGAGCACGGCGAGGGCCGCGGCACAGACCAGCGGATTGCCGCCAAAGGTGCTGCCATGGTGGCCGGGCTGGAACAGTTCGGCCGCCTCGCCACGGGCCAGACAGGCACCGATGGGGACGCCATTGCCCAGCCCCTTGGCCAGGGTCATGATGTCGGGCTGGATGCTGGCGTGCTCGAAGGCAAACCATTTGCCTGTGCGGCCCACGCCGGTCTGGATCTCGTCGAGGATCAGCAACCAGCCACGGGCATCACAAATCTGTCTGAGGCCCTGCAGATACCCCGCGTCGGGGATCTGGATGCCACCTTCGCCGATAACCGGCTCCACCATTACCGCCACCACCTCGTTGTTGTTGCTGGCGATGGTTTCGATGGCCTGCAGATCATCATAGGGGGCGCGCACGAAACCCTGTACCAGGGGTTCGAAACCGGCCTGTACCTTGCGGTTGCCCGTGGCGGTCAGGGTGGCCAGGGTGCGGCCATGAAAACTGCCCTCGGTGACGATGATGGTGGGCTTGTCGATGTCCTTGCCGTGGCCATGGAGCCGGGCCAGCTTGATGGCGGCTTCATTGGCTTCGGCGCCGGAATTGCTGAAGAAGCCCCGATCCATGCCGGCCAGGGCGGTGAGCCGCTCGGCCAGCGCTTCCTGCCTGGCGATGTGGTACCAGTTGGAGGTGTGTACCAGGGTGGCGGCCTGATCACAAAGCGCCCGGGTGACGGCGGGGTGGGCATGGCCCAGCCCGCAAACGGCGACGCCGGCCAGGCCATCGAGGTATTTCTTGCCCTCGGTGTCCCACAGCCAGGCGCCTTCACCTTTTTCGAAGGTGACCGGCAGGGGCAGGTAATTCTGCATCAGGTGGTCGGTCATGATTTAACTTCCCGATAAAAAACAAAAAAGGCAGTCGTCCGTACTGAATCGACCGCCACGAAAAACCGATAATTCTAGACCCTTCGGGGGCTTGGGGCAATAAAAAACCCGGCCAGGATGGCCGGGTTCTGCGGGGCGGGACTGACAGGTCGTTGAAACAGGCCTTCGTGGCCTTTTTCAGCCCCGGAAACCGAAAATGCGATTTCCGGTTTCCTTGCCTGTTCAACGAGCTGGCGCCATGGAAAATGGCGCTGCATCCCTGCACCGCTGACAGGCCGCCGAAAAACAGCGTTTTTCAGCAGCCGGCCAAATTCCTGTCTTAGAAAGGCAGGCCGTGTCCATAAGCGGTCATGCCCAGCAGCATGGGAATGGACAGCATGGTGTTGGTGCGGGAAGCCATCAGGGCAACGAAACCGGCTTTGGCTTTCTGTTCATCGGTGGCGTCGACCAGACCCAGAACCTTCTTCTGGTTTGGCCAGATCAAGACCCAGACATTGAACAGCATGATGGTGCCCAGCCAGGCGCCCATGCCGATGACGGAGACGTTGGTGGCAAAAGTGAAGCCTTCGAAGGTGAAGGCGCCGCCGAGGATGCCCATCTTGCCCAGTGCGGCAACGCCGGAAAGCCAGGTCAGGACTGCCGCCCAGCGGAACCACAGCAGGGCGCGGGGGGCGATGTGCTTGCTGATGCCGGCGGCGGTGCCGTCAGCCTTGGCCACGGCCATGCCGGGCACCTGAACGAAGTTGAAGTAGTACAGCAGGCCGATCCAGATGATACCTACGACAACATGGAACCAGACGGTCCACTCGATGGGATTGCCGCCGGCATCGCCGCGCAGCAGAAAGGCAAAGATCAGGGCCAGCACAAGGCCGGATACCAGGGTACCAGTGATGGATTTCAACGGATTCATGAATTTTTCCTCGTAATGACAATTAAAGTTGGATGGATTTGTTTTTGTTGCACTTCTGGCCAGATACCTCTGACCACTCGAAATTGACGTATAGTTTACTATGCTTGTCAGGAATACAAAACCCCAAACAATTATGGGATCGTAAAATATTTGTTTTTATTTGTCTGTTATTGCCTCTCATTCCCGGGCAAACGCATGCCCACCGTCCGGTGCCAGCTACTGAGATTCCGTGTCTGACGCCGGGTCGCGGTGCAGGGGGCACAAGTGTTGTTGCGCGAAGGAGCAACCCCGGCAACCGTGGCAGTCCAGCCAACAGGAAGGGCTAGACAGCGCCTGAATCTCAATAACCTGTACCGGGCATTGATGTATCAACAGGCCGTATGCGGCCTCATTTTGCCCGAGGGCCGTGATATCATCACATTCCTGCCTTATCAATGACAAGTGAACCTGACACCTTGATGAACGCCATAGAGCTGGGTATTTTCAGCAGTCGACTCGATGCGGTGTGCGCAGAAATGGGCGCCGTGCTGCAGCGCACGGCCTTTTCTCCCAACATTCGGGACCGACTGGATTTTTCCTGTGCGGTGTTCGATGCCAACGGGGATCTGTGTGCCCAGGCTGCCCACATTCCTGTGCACCTGGGCAGCATGGCCTATGCCATGACCGACATCGTCAGTCGCTGCCACTGGCAGCCCGGCGACATGCTGATCGTCAACGATCCCTTTCTCGGCGGCACCCATCTGCCCGATGTCACGCTGATCGCCCCGGTTTTTCATGAGGAGAAACTGCTAGGATTTGTTGCTAACCGTGCTCATCATGCAGACATCGGCGGCGAATCGCCCGGTTCCATGCCGCTATCCCGTCATCTCGACGAGGAAGGGCTGGTGATCCCGCCTACCCACCTGATCCGCCAGGGGCGGCTCGACGAGTCGGTGATGGACGGGATCAGGGCGGCCTTGCGTGACAGCCTGTCGGTCAGGGGCGACTTTGCTGCTCAGATCAGCGCCAATCACACCGGAGTCGAGCGTCTGCAGGGGCTGATCCGGGAAAATGGCGGAGAGGCCTTTGCCCTGGCCCTCGACGAACTCAATGACTATGCCGAACGTCTGGCCAGGGCCACCTTCGAAGCCATTCCTGATGGTGAATACCGTTTTGTCGACCTGATGGACGGGGATGGTCTGGGGCAGGAGAACATTCGCATCGAGCTGGCCCTGCATGTGCAGCAGCACCGCATCCGGGTCGATTTTAGCGGTACCGCCCCGCAGGTGGCGGGCAACATCAACTGCCCTCTGTCGGTGGTGGCCGCCGGTGTGTATTACGTGTTTCGCTGTCTGATGCCCGATCACACACCCGCCTGCGCGGGCAGCTTCCGGCCCGTGTCCATCCTGGCTCCGGAGGGCTGTTTTCTCAATGCACGGCGTCCCGCCGCGGTGGCCGCGGGCAATGTGGAAACCAGCAGCCGGGTGGTGGATGTGGTCATGGGCACCCTGGCGCAGGCGATCCCGGATCTGATCCCGGCCGCCAGCCAGGGCAGCATGAACAACCTGGCGATGGGCGCCGATAGCGGACAGCGCTGGGATTATTACGAAACCATGGGCGGTGGCATGGGAGCAGGGCACCGCCATGATGGCCTCTCGGCTGTGCAGACCCACATGACCAATACCCGCAATACCCCCATCGAGGTACTGGAAAGCCACTATCCGGTGCGAATCCGGCGCTATGCCGTGCGGGACGGCTCGGGCGGGCCGGGACTGCACCGGGGCGGGGACGGCCTGGTGCGGGAATTCGTCTTCACCCAGCCTGCCCGGGTTACCTTGCTCACGGAGCGGCGCAAACATCCGCCCTGGGGGCTGAACCAGGGGCAGGCGGGCAAGGTGGGCGAGAATCGGCTCAATGGCACAATCCTGCCTCCCAAGGCGAGTTTTCAGGTAAAGGCAGGCGATGTTCTGAGCCTGGAAACCCCGGGCGGTGGTGGCTGGGGGCCACCAAAAGCACCCTGACGCTACAGGCCCGGCCTTGAATCTGCTAAAGTGCGCCCCCATCACTGGCAGACATTTGATTTTTTTGCTCAAAAATACCACAGTAAAATGCTATGGTATTTGATCGGGAAATCGATTAGAATCTCCAAAACCCGTTGCACCCCGTTCGGTGCGAAACAACAGATATTGAGGTAAATTAAGATGGATGTAATGGATCGCATTGATGAAGTGGTGAAAAACAACCCGGTTGTCATTTTCATGAAAGGCACCCCGCAGATGCCCCAGTGTGGCTTTTCCAGCCGTGCGGCTCAGGCGCTGATGGCCTGTGGCAAGGAATTTGCCCATGTCAACGTGCTGATGGATCCGGAAATCTTCGAAAACCTGCCGCGCTATGCCGACTGGCCGACATTCCCGCAGATTTACATCAACGGTGAGCTGGTCGGGGGCTGTGACATCACCCTGGAAATGTACCAGAATGGTGAGTTGAAGAAGATGGTCACCGAAGCGGTTGAAGGTAAACAGGCAGTCGGTTAAACCTGACAGTCAAGCATGAACAAAGCCCGGCTCGTCCGGGCTTTGTTTTGGACAGGAAAAATTCAGCCCTGATTAAGATTTAACGACTATATTTTCTACATGGAAAGCGTAAAGGCAGGTAGAAGCATATGAGTAACAACGAAGTCAAGGTCTGGGATATCCTGGTAAGAATCTTTCACTGGTCGCTGGTGGTGTCCTTCACCGTGGCTTATCTCATCGAAGATGACATCATGGATGTGCACCTGGTGGCCGGATATACGGTCTTTGGTCTGATCCTTTTTCGAATCGTCTGGGGCTTTGTGGGTAGCGAGCATGCCCGTTTTCGTGATTTTCTTTACCAGCCCGACGAGATCAAGCAGTTTGTCAAGGACACTTTCTCCTTCAAGGCAAAACGTTACCTTGGCCATAACCCCGCAGGGGGGCTGATGGTCTACATCATGTTGCTGGGACTGTTGATCACCACCCTGTCGGGCATGATTTACTATGGCATGGATGAATGGGCGGGACCTTTCTATTTTCTAGCCGGCTCACCGGAAATTATCGAAGAGGCCATGGAAGAAATTCATGAGTTTTCCGCCAATCTGATGGTACTGTTGATCGTCATCCATATCAGTGGTGTGATTGTGGAAAGCCTGCTGAACAGGGAAAATCTAGTGCGAGCCATGATCACCGGAAAAAAACCTGTCGAGCATGATGAATAAGCCATGAAACTGCGCCCTGTTATTCCTGTTTTGCTGTGTTTGCTGTTTTCATCATACGCCAGGGCCGATACGAAACATGAAGAAAACCATGATGAAAAACATGACGTGATCCGCACGCTCAGGGAACATGGTGATATCCTGCCGCTGGAAGACATTCTCAAACGGGCGCGGCAATTTGTCGATGGTCGGGTTATTGAAACCGAAATGGAAATTCATCAGAACCGCTATATCTACGAAATCGAAATGCTCGACCAGCAGGGCTATGTTCAGGAATTGCGCTTCGATGCCAAGACCGGTGAACATATAACCGAAGACCTGGAGGACTGAGTTGCGTCTGTTGCTTGCAGAAGACGATATCGAACTGAGCCAGCGGCTGAAAAAGTACCTGGTGAAACAGGGCTATGCTGTCGATGTGGCCGACAACGGCGTGGATGCAGAATTCCAGGGCCGGGAAATTCCCTATGACTGCATTATCCTGGATCTGGGTCTGCCGCAACGCTCGGGCCTTGATGTGCTGGCCAACTGGCGCCACCGGCAGATAAAAACCCCGGTCCTGATCCTGACGGCAAGGGACAGCTGGCAGGAAAAAGTCGAGGGTCTGCAACGGGGTGCCGACGACTATGTGACCAAACCCTTTCATGAAGAAGAGCTGCTTGCCCGCCTGCAGGCACTTATCCGCCGTACCACACAAACGGTAGGCACGCGTCTGGAAATGCACGGCTGGAGCCTGGATGAAGAAACCCAGGTATTGTCGAAGGGTGATCAGCAGTGGGAACTGACGGCAACCGAATTCAGACTGTTACGATATTTCATGTTGCATCCCGGTCGCATTCTTTCCAAATCTCGCCTTACCGAACATGTCTACGAGCAGGACGCCGACAAGGACAGTAATGTCATCGAAGTTTATGTCAATCGCCTGCGGCGCAAGATGGGCAACGATATCATCACCACCAAACGTGGACAGGGGTATGTGTTTGGTGAACTGAAATGATCTCCCTGCGCAACAAGCTGGGACTCGGCCTGATGCTGAGTCTGATCGGCATGTTTACCCTGGCCTGGTTTTTTATCGGTCTGTCGGTGCGTGAACTGTTCGAAAACCAGATGTCGGCAAGGCTGCAGCATGATGCCGAGAACCTGCTGGGAGGCATCAGCATCGACCAGTCCGGTGATCTGATACTGGATCATGCCCGTATCCACGGTGTTTACCAGCAACCTTTTTCCGGCCACTATTTCGTCATACTCGGCTAACACAAGACGATCCGTTCCCGTTCCCTGTGGGATGAATCGCTGCCGGTCGCCATGTTGCCGGCAGGAAAAATGAAAATTCAGCGTGTCAGCGGTCCGCAGAAACAGGCTCTGCTCATGTGGTCGCGGGGCTTTTACAAGAATGGCCAGCCACTGACGATTGCCGTGGCCGAGAATATGGATGTCCTCGAACGTGGCTTTGCCTCTTTTCAGAAACAGTACCTGTTCTGGTCGCTGGTGGCCGTCGTCATTCTGCTGCTGATTCAGCGCTATATCGTCATATTCAGCCTGCGCAGTGTCAATGCCACGGCACGAGACGTGGCGCGGCTGGAAGACGCGGAAATCACCTCGTTGAAAGAGTCGGTTCCCAGTGAAATCCTGCCACTGGTGCGGGCCATAAACAGTTTGCTGGTACGGCAGCAAAAACGACTGCAGCGCTCCCGAGAGGCCATGGGCAACCTTGCCCATGCTATCAGGACGCCATTGACCCTGTTGCAGCAGACGGTCGACGATGCATTTACTGATGACAGGCCCCAAGTTTTTCATCAGGTCAGGCTATACAACCAGCAGATCAGCCAGCTGGTGGAGAAGGCTCTGCGCCAGGCACGCTTGGCTGGCGATGCACTGGGTGTCAGTCGTTTCAACCTGGATGAGGATCTGCCGGCCCTGATCGATACCCTGAAAAAACTACACCGTAACCGGCACATCGACATTGAGGTACACATCGACGATGTCAGCGATCTGCCTCTGGAAAAACAGGATGGCATGGAATTACTGGGCAACTTACTGGACAATGCCTGGAAGTGGACCCATAGCCGCATCCGTCTGTGCATCGACAACCGGGAAGGCGTGCGTATCAGCGTGGAAGATGACGGCCCGGGAGCGGATCAGGAAACCCTGCAAAACCTCAGCCGACGGGGCAAGCGGCAGGATGAAAACATGCCAGGTTATGGTATTGGCCTGTCTATCGTGCAGGGCCTGGTGGAAGATCTGGAAGGGCAGATCCGTTATTCCCGTTCGCCCCTTGGTGGTCTGAAAGTCGAAGTGCTGCTATAACAGGCTGTCGGGAAAAGATATTGCCGGCCGATGGCCCATGCAGGGCGGCCTGAACAGACGTTGCGAAACAGGGATTGCACTCAACGCGCGCACGGCGTTTTTTCCGTTTGCGGGCGAAAATTCGGCAAGGATTTTTTCGATACCCTGTTCAGGGCTCAATCGTTGCTGTCGACATAGTCCGGTGCCAGATCCGGCGGGAAGGCCTCATCCCATTTGTTGATGATGTGGATGAAAAGATCCGCGGTGCGCTCGGTGTCATAGACGGCGCTATGGGCTTCAGAAGCTTTCCACTTGATGCCCGCCGCCTGCACCGCACGGGCCAGTACCGTCTGTCCATAGGCCAGTCCACCGAGGGTGGCGGTATCGAAGCTGCTGAACTGGTGAAACGGCATTTTTTTCAGGCCGCAGCGCTTGACTGCGGATTTGATGAAACCCAGATCGAAAAAGGGATTATGGCCGACAAGGATGGCACGAGTGCAACCGGTTTCCTTGAGAAGCTGATCGATGGGATCGAAGATATGCTTGAGTGCATCGCACTCGGGCTTGGCCAGCCGAAACGGATGAAACGGATCGATGCCGGTAAATTCCAGTGACTTGGGATCCAGAACCGAGTTGTGAAACGGTTCCACATGACAGGATATGGTTTCCCTCGCCACCAGTTTTCCTGACTCGTCCATGACAATGGGAACCGCAGCAATTTCCAGCAGGGCATTGATATCCGGATTGAAACCGGCGGTTTCAACATCGACAACCACGGGCAGATAGCCACGGAATCGCTTGGAAATTCTCTTGATGGGGTCGGATCCTGACATGGCGACAGCATACCGGATGTGCTATTGAAAAGCGATGTGGCGACAACATGAACATTATGGTAATGGGATGACGAAACACACGAACGGAACGACATTGGCCTGCCAGCGGCTTGTCCTGGTGCTGCTTTTTTCCCTGTTTGCCGCTTCGCTCCAGTGCCCAGACGGGCCTGCTCCGGGAAATCAGGGGGGGCACTGCGGGTCCGAGTTACCTGCTGGGAACCATCCACAGTGATGAACCGCGCATCACCCGGCTGCCGAGGGTGATTACCGACAAACTCGATGCGGCCAGCAGCTTTACCGCGGAACTCGATCTCGATGCGCTCGACATTCTGGCTGCCAGTGCGCTGATGTTTTACACAGATGGGCAAAGTCTCAAAACCCGGCTGGAACCCCGTCTGTACCAGGCGGTGGTTCGTCTGCTGGCCGGTTATGGAATCCCCGAAGCCGCAGCGAGCATGTTCAAGCCCTGGGCGGCGGCCGCTACCCTGAGCCTGCCCAAACCCGGCAATGGCCAGTTTCTCGACATGCAGCTTTATTCGAGAGCCGCTGGCAGTGGCAAACCGATCCATGGACTTGAAACCATGGCCGAACAGGTGGTCTCGATGGAGGCCCTGTCGCCCGGCTTGCAGGTCGAAATGCTAAAAATGGTGGTCGAACAGTACCCACAGCTCGATGAAAACAATGAAAAACTGATCCAGGCCTGGCTGGCCCGGGATCTGTCATCACTGCAGAGGAACAGCTAGCAAACCCTGTCGGCCGGCGAGCAGCGTTTGGCCGAGGCCTTCAAGTGCGAAGTGGTCACAAAGCGGAACTACCGCATGTTCGAGCGCATGCAGCCGCGGCTGAAAGAGAGCAATACCTTTATTGCCGTTGGCGCCCTGCATCTGGTCGGCGAGCAGGGCCTGTTGCGTCTGCTGGAGAAAAGGGGGTTTAAGGTTCGTCCCATCTATTGACACCGGCACCGGCTTGCCGGGCTGGCTCAGATCAGTTTCCAGGCGACCTTCTTGCCGGCACGCAGGGGAATGAGTTTTTCGTCACCAAAGGGCAGGGCATCGGGTACCTGCCAGCTTTCCTTTTTCAGGCAGATGGTTTCGGTATTCCGGGGCAAGCGGTAAAAATCGGCACCGTAAAAACTGGCAAAACCTTCCAGCCTGTCCAGTGCGCCGGCCTGTTCAAAGGCTTCGGCATACAGCTCGATGGCCGCGTGGGCACTGTACATGCCGGCACAGCCACAGGCCGATTCCTTGGCTCCCTGGGCATGGGGGGCGCTGTCGGTACCGAGGAAGAACTTGAGATTGCCACTGGTGGCCGCTTCGATCAGTGCCTGCTGGTGGCTCGCCCGTTTGAGGATGGGCAGGCAGTAGTGGTGGGGGATAATGCCGCCGGTGAACATGGCGTTGCGGTTCATCAGCAGATGATGGGGCGTAATGGTGGCGGCCACGTTGTCGCTGGTGGCCTGGATGAAGGCCACTGCCTGCTGGGTGGTGATGTGTTCCAGCACCACGCGCAGGGCGGGAAATTCCGACAACAGGGGAACCAGTATCTTGTCGATGAACACCGCTTCACGGTCGAACACATCCACGGCCGGATCGGTGACCTCGCCATGAACCAGGAACTGCAACCCCAGTTCTTCCATGACGGCCAGCTGCGAATAGACATCGTGAATGTCCCGGACTCCGGCATCGGAATTGGTCGTTGCCCCAGCCGGGTAATATTTTACCGCATGCACATGGGGGTGTTCCGCCGCCTTGCGAATTTCGTCTTCACGGGTATTGCCGGTCAGATAAAGGGTCATCAACGGGTTGAAGTCCAGATCCCGGGGGACGGCCTGCAGGATGCGCTGCCGGTAGTCCAGCGCCTGTTCCACCGTGGTTACCGGTGGTTTGAGATTGGGCATGATGATGGCACGGGTAAAGCGCCGCGCCGTGTCAGGGATGACATCTTGCAGAACCGCACCATCGCGTACATGCAGGTGCCAGTCGTCGGGGCGGATCAGGGTGAGGGTGTCGTTGGCCATGGGGTTCGTCACCGGATTGGGGGGAAGACAGGGGTGAATATTAACACGTGGCTGGCTGGCGAGGACAGGGCATGGCCTGCGCTGGCCCGCACTATTTGAGTTTTCTGATTTCCCGATAGCGAAAACAGCGGCTAACGTGATCATTGACCATGCCGGTGGCCTGCATGAAGGCATAACAGATGGTGGGGCCGACAAACTTGAACCCCCGTTTTTTCAGATCACGACTCATGGCATCGGATTCAGGTGTTCTGGCCGGAATGTCCTGCAGACGTTGCCATTTGTTGTGGATGGTTCCGCCGCAGGTAAACTGCCAGATATAGCTGTCGAAGCTGGAAAATTCCTCCTGTACTGCCAGAAAGGCCTTGGCATTCAGTATGGAAGCCTCGATTTTCAGGCGGTTGCGCACGATGCCGGCATTGGCCAGCAACTGATCTTTTTTTCTCTTTGTATAACGGGCCACCTTGCGGACATCGAAATTATCGTAAGCCCGGCGGTAGTTTTCGCGTTTTTTCAGAATGGTCAACCAGCTCAGTCCGGCCTGGGCACCTTCCAGCACCAGAAATTCAAACAGTTTTCGATCATCGTGCAGGGGAACGCCCCATTCCCGATCATGGTACTCCCGATACAGGGGATCGCTTTCACACCAGCTGCAGCGCTCGAGGGTCTTCATGAACGGTCGGTTTTATTGCGGATGTCGGAGAGAGAAACCTTGTGAGTGGATGCCGGCATGTTCAGGTCTTCGAGGACAAAGACCCGGTAGCCATGAATCATGGCCGAGGCATCGGAGTTGTTGCCTTTCAGATCATGCACGAAGACGGCAAGCACATGTAACAGGCAAAACCAGAAAATGATAGCGGCAGAGACAACATGCAGATCATACAGGTTGAACAGCAGCTGTGAATGACCGGCACCGACAAGAAAACCACTGATGATTTGCAGCAGAACAATGAACCATAACAGCAGGTACAGCGGTGCCCAGAGCGGGTTGTGGGCATACCAGCGGGGCAGAGGGGTCTTGCCCAGCGAGACATAGAATTTCAGGCTGGCCAGGACGGCCTGCAGCTGACTTTTGCCGGGCAGCAGATCCCGCAGACAGGCTGCACCCTTTTTTTTCCGTACAAACAGATAGATCCGGATGACGGTGGCGATGGACAGCAGGTAGGCAAAGATGTAGTGATAATCGAGTGCGGGCAGATAGAAACGGGCCACATGGCCGATAAACCAGCCACTGCCCAACAGGCCAATTACCGACAGGGCGAGCAGCCAGTGACTGAGCCGCAGGCTGGCCGGCCAGATATAGGGGCGTTGCAGGCTGATTTTATTCATCGGGGTTCATGTTTTCGTCAGGCAAGTTTGGCCTGGAGCAATTGCCGTTCTTGTTTCAGTTGCCAGAGGTGCGATATCAAGATCGATGTCGGTGACGGTTCAGGCCACCTGTCTCAGTGGCAGGAAAAATAAATCAGGTGTTCATTGTCAACAGCCGTGGATTCTCCCAGGCTGATGAAGCCGGAACCCGACAGCGGGTAATCTTCTCCGTGGATATAGATTTCCCGTGTGCCCTGTGGCTTGATGAAGGTACCATTGGTACTGTGATCGGAAACCACGAACTTGCCCTTGCGGTAGACGATACGGGCATGCTGGCGCGAGGCAAAATCCGAAGGAATGACCATGTCACATTTGCTGCTGCGGCCCAGTACCACACCATCATTACGGGAGGTGATTTCCTGAATATTTTCCCGGTAGGTCAGGTACATCTGGTGGCGATCCTTGAACAGGCCATGCACCAGAGGAAAATCCATCAGTTCGGTCAGGGTGGGCTCGGTATCTTCCGTGCCGCTGTTGCTGACAGTGCGAGGTTGTTCTTCCTGGCTGATTTCGGCAGCCTTTTCCAGCAACCGGTTTTCCTTCTGCAGCAGCATCTTGCCCAGTTCATTGATGAAATCATCATTGATGTTTTCGGGCTTGAGTTCAAAGACCAGGGTGTCGGCACTTTCGATGTTGTTGACGCTGAACTTGATGAAACGCTGGTGGATATTGGTAGAAAAGATCAGGCTGGCCGGAAACTTGCCTTCGACTTCGAGTCGGCCTTTCGATTGCAACACGATATCCAGGCCAAGATGCTGCAATTTGTTGATCAGGGAATTCATGTTATCGTCGGTTACATCGGAAATCTTGCAGCGTTGCTGGCATTGCTGGATGAAAGTGATGCCGACGGTGATCTGGTAAAAGGTGGACTCGCTGAATACACGGTGCTCGCACTGGACGAGATCGTTGATGGTGCCGTATTTTTCCAGCTTGCGGCTGGATTTGATCTCCGGTTTGATGATGCGCAGTTGCTCGATAAGCTCGGTCAGATAGGCATGGATGTCATGTAATTTCCCATCAATTTCGCTTTGCAACAGAACAGCAAGCGCGTTGTCTTCCGTTTCGTTGAGATCATTTTCACCGACAATGTCCTTGGCCTGCTTTTTCAGCTCATCGATCACTTTCATAGGTCGTTACAGTCCGTTAATTCCATTAAAGCTTTTATCATCTGGATAACTTAACAACTTTCCCGATTCAAGTTAAGGCAGCGTAAAGATTTTATGTGTATTTCATGCTTTAGGATTAACTGAAAAGTCAGTCATGCCGTTGAAGCAGGACGATTGGCAAAAGTGTACTTTAAGTACTTTCTTTCAGCAAAATCGACACGGCAGCTCATTGATTCCAGTGGTACTTCCCGGCACTGCCGTGATGCCGGGAATAAATTGTTTCCTTAGCCTGAATCCGGCGCTAGAGGCCACCTTTGGTCAGCTTGGCCGGATCCAGCAGGCGTTCGAGTTCTTCCCTGTCCAGTTCGGTCATTTCCTCGGCCACATCCAGCACAGGGCGCTGCTCGGCATAGGCGCGTTTGGCGATGGCGGCGCCTTTTTCGTAACCGATGACCCGGTTGAGGGCCGTGACCAGGATGGGATTGCGATCCAGCGCTGCCTTGATGTTGTCACGGTTGACCTGGAAGCCGGCAATGGCCCGGTCGGCCAGTACGCTGGCAGCGTTGGCCAGCAGCTCAATGCTCTGCAGCAGATTATAGGCGATCACCGGCAGCATGACATTGAGCTGGAAGTTACCCGACTGGCCAGCGAGGGTGATGGTGGTGTCATTGCCCATGACCTGGGCGCATACCATGGCCACCGCTTCGGGGATCACCGGGTTGATCTTGCCCGGCATGATGGAGCTGCCCGGTTGCAGGGCAGGCAGTTCGATTTCACTCAGGCCGGCCAGCGGCCCGCTGTTCATCCAGCGCAGGTCGTTGGC
>JAJRYG010000066.1 GCA_024275915.1 Gammaproteobacteria bacterium | reverse complement strand
CAATTGTTCTGAAGGTCAGTAATGGTCCGGCGGAAGGACTCAACAGCCGGATCAAATTGATCAAGGTCCGCAGCAGGGGGTTTCGCAACAAAGAACGGTTCGCCAATGCAATTTACTTCCACCTTGGCGGCCTGGACCTCTATCCTGAAGGAATTGCCAAATGAGTGGTACCCAGCCGTTCAAGGGAAGAGCTAAAATTAATATGTCATAAATATAAACTATAGGGTTTAGATACACTGACAGGATCACACAGTTATACCACCATAAAGAAACTTGTATCGACCCATTTTTGACTTTTTATATCAAAAATATTGAAAACGACTGAATGAGGAGCAGGTTTTAGCAGGCATATTCAGGGCTTGGTATCATGAAGTCCCAGAATCGTGCCCCACCTTAAATCATGGCTCCGGCTGCTGTCGGCATCAGTCCTTGTCGCTGTTCCTGCCGAACATGCGGGCTGCATGTTCGTCCTGTTCTCGCTGGGCTTTCTTTTTTTCCTGCCCGTGTTCCTTTTTCTGCATGCGCTGGATGGTCTTGTCCATGATCTCCGTATTGCGGTGTTTTTTCTGCCATTGCCGTGAGAGGTGCTGGCAATGGTGTTCGGCCTTGGTGAGCTTTTCCTGTTGCTGGCTGATGGCGGTGTCAATCTGGCTGATGAACTGCTGGAATTCGCGCAGGCGAGAACCGGCCATGCCGGCTTCGCCGGCCCGTTGCATCTGCATGGCGTATTCTTTGCGAAAGCTTTTCAGTTGTGTGATGCGGTTTTCGCAATCCATGACCGTCTTGCGTGCGTCACCCAGCTGCACGGCAACTTTCTGTTCGTCGTGCGCGGCAAGTTTCTTCAGGGGCTTGAAGCGTTCCGAGACTTTCTTTTTCATTGCCGGCCTTTCACTCTACCGGCGCAATGGCCGGGGCAGTTTCTTGCCCGGACTCATTCATGGGAAAGATTTCCTCCAGCTGGCTGATACAGGTATCCCAGTGCAGGGGCTGGTTCATGTCCTGCTGCAGATAATGCAACAGGATGGGATGCATCTGTATGGCTTCATCGATGCGCGCATCACTGCCGGGTGTATAGGCGCCGACGTTGATCAGGTCCCGGTTGGATGCATAGTTGGAATACAGTTGCTTGAAGCGCTGCACCCGTTGCAGATGTTCGGGGCTGACGATTTCGGTCATCACCCGACTGATGGAGCCTTCCACATCAATGGCCGGGTAGTGGCCGGCATCGGCCAGATCCCGCGATAACACCACATGACCATCAAGGATGGCCCGTGCCGCATCGGCAATGGGATCCTGCTGGTCATCACCTTCGGTCAGCACCGTATAGAATGCGGTAATCGAGCCACCGCCGGGCTTGCCGTTGCCGGCCCGTTCCACCAGTTGCGGCATCAGGGCAAACACCGAAGGCGGGTAGCCCTTGGTCACCGGTGGCTCGCCGATGGCGAGGGCAATTTCCCGCTGGGCCTGGGAGAAACGGGTCAGGGAGTCCATGAGCAACAATACGTGCTTGCCCTGATCACGAAAGTATTCGGCAATGCTGGTGGCCAGGTAGGCACCGTGCATGCGCATCACCGGGGTCTGATCCGCCGGTACGGCCACCACGGTGGCCCGTTGCATGCCTTCCTCGCCGAGAATGTTGTCGATGAATTCCTTGACTTCACGGCCACGCTCACCGATGAGACCAACGACGATGACATCGGCGGTGCTGTATTTGGTCATCATGCCCAGTAATACACTCTTGCCCACCCCGCTGCCGGCAAACAGCCCCATGCGCTGGCCACGGCCAACACTCAGCAGGCCATTGATGGCGCGCACGCCCACATCCATGGGCTGACGGATGGGTTCGCGGTCCAGCGGGTTGACGGGTTTGCCGGTCAGAGGCACCCGTTCGTGCAGCACCAGTGGCCCCTTTTTGTCCAGTGGCCGGCCGGCGCCATCGAGCACCCGGCCCAGTACCGCATCGCCTACACAGGCTTCATACATTTGTTTGCTGGGGGTTACCCGGGCATTGGGATGGATGCCCTGCAGGTTGCCCGTGGGCATAAGATAGAGCCGGTCACCGGCAAAGCCCACCACTTCGGCCTCGATGTCGCCACCCTGCTGACTTTCCACCAGGCAGCGCGCACCGATGACAGCTTCGCAGCCCACCGCTTCGATGGTCATGCCCACCATGCGGTTGAGTCGGCCTTCCACCACCAGCGTTTCCTCTCCACCGAGCTGTTCCTGCAGGGCATGCAGGGCCCGGGCCCATTTTTCACCCCGCCGGGTCGCCAGATCGGCAACAGGCTGATCAGGTTTTGTCATCGGCCCGCTCCCCGCCAAGCACCTGGGCTATCACCCGGTTCAGGCGTTTTTCTACGGTGGCATCGATACTGGAATTTTCTGCCACCACCTTGCAGTCACCCACCTGCAGCAGTGGCTCTTCGACAATCCGCCAGTTGAGGGCGGCCTCTTCGTCTTCTTCGGGACGGGAAAAGGCCTCGCGCACCAGACTGGCATCATCGGGGTGCAACATCACCCTGACCTTGCGGGCACTGACCGGCAGTTCATTGATGGCTTCACGCACCACGGCAATGATTTGTCCCGGATCGGTACGCAGTTCGCGGCGCACCAGCTGACGCGCCACCGCCATGGCCAGTTCGGCTGTCTGTTCAATCACGACGTCATCCAGTTCTTCCAGTGGATGGGCCAGCAGGTTGAGAATACTGTCGAGCTGGGAGAGTTTCTGTTCGATGACGACACGGGCATCTTCAAGACCTTTTTCGATACCTTCCTGATGTCCCTGGGCAAAGCCTTCATCCCAGGCCTGTTTCTGGATCTCCTCGATTTTTGCGGCGGTCACCAGTTCGGTTTCTTTCTGCTGGCGGGTTTTCTGTATTGCGCCATCCATGTCAGGCGCAGAAATATTGGGCACCTCCCAACGTTCATAGGCTGTCTGCTTCGATGGCTTGCCGGACTCAGACAAACTCGTCACCACCACCGCCTAATGAAATTTCACCCGACTCGGACATGCGTCGGGCCACGGCAAGGATTTCCTTCTGTGCGGCTTCCACTTCACTGAGGCGTACCGGACCCTTGGCTTCCAGATCATCACGCAGCATTTCGGCGGCACGTTTGGACATGTTCTTGAGGATTTTTTCCTTCACGTCTTCATCGGCTCCCTTGAGAGCAACGATAAGATTTTCCGAAGAAATCTCTCGCAGCAGAGCCTGGATGCCACGGTCGTCCACATCGATGAGGTTGTCGAAGACGAACATCAGATCCTGAATACTCTGTCCCAGTTCTTCATCGGATTCCTTGAGCTTTTCCATGATCTCCGCTTCCAGCGACGAATCAATGAAATTGAGCAGGTTGGCGGCGGTCTTGACACCACCGATGCCGGCCGACTTGAGGCTGTCTGTGCTGCCTGAAAACTGTTTTTCCAGCATTTCATCCAGTTCCTTGAGTGCCGAAGGCTGGATGCCATCGAGGGTGGCAACCCGAACGAGCACATCAGCCTGCATGTTTTTCGGCAAGGCGGCCAGCACTTCGGCAGATTGATCCGGCTCCAGATAGGACAGGATGATGGCGATGATCTGCGGGTGTTCGAGACGAATGATTTCGGCGATGGAACGGGGTTCCATCCATTTCAGGGATTCCAGTCCCTTGGCATTATGCCCCATGAGAATGCGATCGATGATATTGCCGGCCTTGTCCTCACCCAGAGCATTGACCAGTACATTGCGCAGGTATTCCTCGTTGCCAATTCCCAGATCGGTCTGCTCATCCACCTCGTCACAGAAACCGGCGAGAACCTCATCGACGGTTTCACGATCCACCGAACCAAGCGTTGCCATGGCCTCACCAATCTTCTGCACTTCCTTGGGGTTCATCATTTTCATGATTTCAGCCGCATCGGCCTCACCCAGGGTCATCATCAGGATTGCTGAACGTTCGACTCCGTTCAGTTTTCGTTTTTGCTTGTTTTCTTCACTCATGGCTGTTGATTTTATTTGCCTTCTTCAATCCAGTTTTTCACCACCAGGGCAACCCGCTTGGGTTCCTGACTGGCCATTTGCCGTGCCATGGTCAGGTTGCCCTCATAGGAATTGGGTCGCGGCAGGCGGGCGGGCTGTCCGTCGGCACCGATGGTAAGTTGATCTTCGGCCAGCTCATCTTCCTCTTCTTCATCGGTAGATTCCGATACAACATGAACACGAGAGAGATTTTTCATCACCGGCTTGAGTACGCCAAAGAACAGCAACAGCACCAGCAGGCCACCAAGGATCTGTTTCATCAGGGTCAAGAACCAGTTCTTTTCCCACAGCGGCTGCTCGGGGACTTCGAACTCGACGGGCGCCACAAAGGCCGCATTGATGACATTGACACTGTCACCCCGCAGGGTATTGAAACCCACCGCTTCCTTGACCAGTGAGGTAAAGCGATTCAGCTCTTCGGTACTGTAGGGTTGGGGGATCACCGTACCTTCTTCGTCGGTCGTGGTTCTGACATCAAGTAATACCGCGATGGACAGCCTGCGGATGCTGCCCGGAACCCGACGGGTATGGCTGATGGTCTTGTCCAACTCATAATTGCGTGTACTGCGATTGCGCTTCTTGCTGGGCTGCACGGGTGTCGGCGTTCCGTCCTCGGCCGTGGCCTGCTCTGGTGCAGTCCCCGCCGCAGGGGGCTGGTTCGACAAGGCACCGGGCACACCTCCTTCCATGATGCTGCCCTTGGTTTCTTCCTCGACCAGCTGTTCACTGCGAATCGCCGGCAGATCCGGATTGAATACTTCACTGGTAGACTCGCTGCGGGTAAAGTCGATGTCGGCATTGACCTGGGCTCGCACCCCGTTGAGGCCAACCAGTGGCGACAGGATGTCTTCGATACGTTGGGTATAGGTGCGTTCCACCTTGCGAGTATAGTCGAGCTGACTGGTGGTCAGTGCCATGTCGGTGTCATCGTTGTCACTGGACAACAGGCGTCCCTTGTCATCTACCAGTGTCACCTCACTGGATTCCATGTTTGGAATACTGGCCGAAACCAGGTTGATGATTGCCTGAACCTGTCCCTTTTCCAGCTTCCGGCCAGGCACCAGCTTGATCATCACCGAGGCACTGGGTTTGCGCCGGTTACGCACGAAGGCCGATTCCTTTGGTATGGCCAGATGTACCCGGGCACTCTGCACAGAACCGATGGAGGTGATGGTTCTTGCCAGTTCGATTTCCTGGGCATGCTGGTAACGGGCTGACTGGATAAAGGCGCTGGAACCGAAGCCCTGATCCTTTTCGATCATTTCAAAGCCGCTGCTTTGCGGGTTGGCAAGATCGGCTGCTGCCAGCTTCAGCTTGGCATCGTTGATTTTTCCCGATTCCACCATCAGCACGCCACTGTCCGGGTCCAACCGGTACTTGATGTCATACTGGTCCAAAACTTCTGCCATGTGCTGTGCCGTTTGACCGGTGAGATTGCTGTACATCACAGAGTAGTCTGTTGCTTGCGACCACAGCACAATCGCCACACCGATGGCAACACTGGCTGCCAGGCCAATCATCAGGCCAAGCTGCCGGATCACCGGTAGCGTCAGCATGTTCTGCATGGGTAACGGCAGGTTACTGTTGTCTGCCGGTTGCAGTTCCTGAGGTTCGGTTTTAGTCAGTTCCATGTTCTGTCACGTCGTCGTTCGGTTAAGGAAAAATCCTGCTCATTCGCTGGTCGTGTATCAGATCTGCATGTTCATGATTTCCTGGTAGGCACTCACCAGTTTGTTGCGAACCTGGAGCATGGCCTGAAACGAGACATTGGACTTTTCCAGGGCAATCATCACTTCGGACATCTTGACGTTGGGGTCCCCACTCTGAAAGGCGTCGGCAAGACGGCTGGATTCCTGCTGGGTCTCATTGACCTTGTTGATCGACTGCTTGAGCAAATCGGCAAATTCGCCCTGCACTTCACTGGTGGTGGGAGCGGCCGGCTTGCTCTGGGCCGCAGCGGCCATGGCGCGCATCTGGGCCAACAGTGCATCGGGATTGATTCCATTGGTGCTCATATCAAATACCTCATACTCAAAATCGGTTGCAACAGTTAAACGGCTTCGGCGGTGCCAGCACCTTTGGGTATATGTACTCCGGCCTCGCGCATGCGGGCCAGCTTGTAACGCAGTGTCCGCTGGCTGATACCGAGTTTCTCTGCCGTGGCCTTGCGGCTGCCCTTGACGTCACGGATGGTCTTGAGAATCATTTCCCATTCGCGTTTTTTCAGATCTCCGTTGAGGGTTTCTGGCGTCGCAGCGGCTGCGCTTGCTGTCGTGACTACGCTGGCCGACGCTGCCATGGCTGGCACGGAGCCAGCGACATTTTCGAAGTGCACGTCCTCGGCTTCGATAAGCTCACCCTGCTGCAGGATCATGGCCCGCTGCATGACATTGTCCAGCTCGCGGATGTTGCCGGGCCAACTGTGCTGCAACAACACCTGCTGGCAGGCTTCAGTCAACTGTGGAATCGGCCGGCCAGTGGATTTTGCATGTTTTTCCAGCAGGCGGTTGGCCAGCGGAATGATGTCATCGCGGCGTTCACGCAGTGCCGGGATGTGCATGGGAAAAACATTCAGGCGGTAGAACAGATCTTCACGGAAGTCACCAGCGTCGACCGTTTCACGGATGTTGCGGTTGGAGGTGGCCAGTACCCGCACATCCAACTCGATGAGCTTGTTGCCACCCAGACGCTCCACCTCACGCTCCTGCAGTACTCGCAGCAGCTTGGCCTGCAGGCCCAGATCCATTTCCGAAATTTCGTCCAGCAACAGGGTACCTCCCTGGGCCTGTTCGAACTTGCCGGGGCTGGATTTGTAGGCACCGGTGTAGGCGCCCTTTTCATAACCGAACAGGGTTGCTTCGAGCATGTTGTCGGGAATCGCTGCACAATTGATGGCGACGAACGGGGCATTGCTGCGGGGTGAATGCTGATGAATGTACTGGGCCAGAACTTCCTTGCCGACACCGCTTTCACCGGTGATCATTACCGTGGCATCGCTTTTTGCCACTTTTCTAGCCAGCCGCGTCAGTTCCTGGGAAGCCGCATCGATGGCGATCATTTTCGACTGTTCCATCATCGCGCTGCCGGCATAGCGGGAGACCATGTTTACCAGCACTTCGGCTTCGAAGGGCTTGACCAGGTAGTCCACTGCACCTTCGCGCATGGCGACCACGGCCTGCTCAATGGTGCCGTAGGCGGTCATCAGCATCATGGTGGTATCAGGATACTGATCGTGTACGTGTTTCAGCAGTGTCGTGCCGTCCATTTTCGGCATGTTGATGTCACTGATGATCAGATCGTATTTGTTCTGTTCCAGCAACTGCAGTGCCGCAAGGCCGTTTTCTGCCTGTGCCACTTCATAGCCTGCCATTTGCAGGGTATCCTGCAATGCTTCACTGAGTGCCGCATCGTCTTCGACGACCAAAATCTTGACATGACTCATGTTTGTTGCCTCTTTCGTTTACGCTTTAATACAAGGTCTGTTCAATCGTGTTGCTCAGACGCGCTGTGCGGTTTCCGCTTTTTCCTTTTGCTCCAGCCGGGGAAAAACCAGGTGAAACGTGCAGCCCTCACCGGGCTGTGACTCGAGTTCGACACGCCCCTGGTGGGTGCTCATGACCGCCTGCACCACTGCCAGCCCCAGGCCGGTACCTTCCTTGCGGGTGGTAAAGAAGGGGTCGAAAATGTCCTTTTTCTGTTCGGCGGGAATCCCCGGGCCATTGTCTCTGATGCTGATAACGATGTGCTGAAGCTGCTCACTGGCAATGGCGGTGATCTCGCCCTGCTTGCCCATGGCCTGGATGGCATTGATGCACAGGTTAATCATGCAACTGAGGATCATTTCGCCATTGCCGACGATGAAGCCCCCCTGGGTTTCGTCGATGAACTGAAAACGGGTTTCACTAGCCGACAACTGGGCATCCAAGGCCAGCTCCAGATCGGTGAGCAGGCGGCCGGGAGCCAGCCAGTCATTGCCCACCTTGACACCCCGTGCATACATGAGCATGTTGTTGACCAGCTGTTCCAGATGACGCAGGCGGGAAAAAATCTTTTCCGAGACCCGCAGCCGATCCGCATCGGACAGCTGGGGACGTTTGAGGTTGGAGGCATAAAGCAGGGCCGAGGAAAGTGGTGTACGGATCTGGTGCGCCAGTGATGCGGTGGTCTGGCCCATGGCGGCAAGGCGTTGCTGGTGGTTGAGACGTTCCTGCAGGTGATGCTTTTCTGTCACGTCGGTAATGAGCAGGATCTGGCCCGGCTCACTGCCCAGTGGGCAGGTGGAAATGCTGACCCGGCGACCATCGATGAGCGAGGTGTCATGACCATCATCGGCCCGTGGCGCAAAAGCGCGGCCAATGATGTGGCTCCAAACCTGACCGATCAGGGGTTCTTCGAGCAGCTCGATGGCGGCGGGGTTGCATTCCTGCACGATGCCTTCGCCGTCGAGCACCACCACGCCACCGGGCAGTACATCAAGCAGCAGCGCCAGCCGGTTGGCCAGGCGTTCCTTTTCGGTCAGTTCCCGCAGGCGGGCATCCCGGGTACTGGCCAGCTCGGCACTCAGCCCGGCAACCCGGCCTTCCAGTTGCCGGTAGGATTCGGTTAGCTGGCTGGACAACTGGTTGAAGGTTTCGAAGGCGTCTTCGAGGTTCTGTGTTCTGGCTTGTACGTTAGGACTCATGCCCGTCTTCTGCTCCCAATTGATTCATGGGTCTTGCGACCCACAATTCATAGAGCAAGAAGCGTGCCTGAATTATGACTGTAGTAAAATCAACGACATAGGAGAGTCAAAAACGGGAAGGTCAAAATTACGACACTTTTTCTGCGCGCTGCAGGCCGTATTTACGCATTTTTTCGACGAGTGTCGTGCGGCGCATGTTGAGTTTACGCGCCGCGTGAGCCACCACGCCATTGGACTCGTCCAGCGCCTGCTTGATGAGGGAAGATTCCAGATATAACAGGTGTTCCTTGAGATTGATGCCGCTATCGGGCAGACGAACGGGCACTTCCACATCGGCAGCCTGGCGGGCCTCCGGGCTGGCCAGGGTCTCGGCGACGATGTTCTCCCCGACCGGCAACGCCTCCAGGGGAATGTCCTTGCGAAATTTTTCCGGCAGATCACGCAGATCGACCACTCCGTTGGGAAACATGATGATCAGGCGTTCGATGAGGTTCGCCAGCTCGCGGACATTGCCCAGCCAGTTATACTGTTGCAGCGCCGAGACCGCCGCCTGGGTCAGGCGTACCGAGCCACGGCCTTCCCGCTCCATGCGGGTGATGAGTTCGTTCAACAGGATGGGAATGTCTTCGGCGCGATCCCGCAGTGGCGGCATGTCGATGGGGAAGACATTGAGCCGGTAATACAGATCTTCGCGAAAACGGCCTTCGGCAATTTCCGTATCCAGATCTCGATGGGTGGCGGCAATGATACGCACATTGGCCTTGATGCTCTTGTTGCTGCCAACCCGTTCGAATACCCTTTCCTGGATCACGCGCAGCAGCTTGACCTGCATGGCCAGCGGCATGTCACCGATTTCATCCAGAAACAGGGTGCCGCCATTGGCCATTTCAAAACGGCCCTGGCGGGCACTGATGGCACCGGTAAATGCCCCCTTTTCGTGGCCAAACAGTTCACTTTCCAGCAGATCGGGGGGGATGGCGCCACAATTGACCGGCACGAAAGGCTTGTCACGGCGTTTTGAGTTGTAGTGCAGGTTGCGCGCCACCACTTCCTTGCCGGTGCCGGATTCACCCAGGATCAGCACATTGGCCTCGCTGTTGGCCACCTGTTCGATGAGCCGGCGGACCATGCTGATACCGGGGCTGTTGCCGACCAGACTGCGAAACAGGGTCTGGGTGCCACTGCCCGGTTCGAGGGTGGAACGCCGGTGGATATCGGCCTGATGGAGAGTATGGTGCAGCTGGCGGTAGCGCACCGGATATTCGATGACCCCGGCAATGAGCTTGGACAGGGCATTGGAGACTGGCAGTTTCTTTTCCCGGTTGCAGCTGCTCAGGATGGGGGTGTCTTCGGAAACATGTTCGCGCAGTGCCTGTGCCTCCTGCAGCGTTCGGCTCTCATCTTCCTCGGTGCAACCCAGAATGATGATATCCAGACTCTGCCCCTGTTTGATACTGTCTTTCCACTCGCCGTAGCCGATAATCTGTACATCACCGTAATCAATAAATTCCAGTATCAGCTTCAGTTCTTCACTTCGTTTTGAATTTCCATCGACTATCAAAACGCATTTACTGGCTAACGCATTTTCTGCTCCAGACTCATCTATGAATTCTGAGACAACCATAACTGTAAAACTCCGGGCAAATTGGTCCAGTGGATTCTGCCGTATTTTAGAAGGGGGGATTCTTGTCACAACAGCATATCTAAGGATAGTAGTCAGGCAGGAGTGTGATGTCAAAAATTTGTCACATGAGCCGGAGGGACACACCAATAACGCTGATTTACCTTACTAAAATTAACTGTAAGGCCCCTGGCTAACAGAAATTTGTCAACGAATGTTACAAAACGAAAGAGATCATTACCCTGGCCTCAACGAAGGCTCAAGGCCACGGTGTGCCTTCAGGCAGAGCATCACAGGAGCAGGGTCAGATTTGTCAGTTTTCTGATCCGGCTCTGGCCCGCTGGCGGGCAATGGCTCGGCGATGTTGGCGGAAAATCCATTTCTCGAAATGGCTTTCAAATTCATCATCCTGTGCCACAAACCGGATCACACAGTTGTATTTACTGTCTTGCCCTGCAGGCACCGACTCGCCCATCAGCACCAGTGGATTGACATCGGCATGCACGTACAGCTTCACGCGGATCGTGTGGTTGGCCGGCAGAGGCTGATCGTCGTGCCAGGCCATGCCATGACAGCCAAGCACCAGGTGCCGGGACACGCGAGGCGGGTTTGACTGTTGCGCCAGCAACTGGCCCAGCAACTGCAAAACCAGATCCACTTTCTGTTCGAGCCGCAGGAGATCCTCATTGTGTTTTTCGCCATCACTGCCGCCTGCATGGACAGGCTCGTCCATGGCCTCGATGAGTTTCAGGGTGGCAAGATTGTCGGCACGCTCACTGACGTCCGGTTGCGGCGCCGACAGGGCTTTCCATTCCAGTGGCAAGCGGGTTTCGATGTGCACAGTATCGGTGATGAAGTCAGGCAGTTGTGGGCTCATGAGAGTGTTCCGGGCCATTTTTCGTGCGTGGTCGTCATATCATGGTAACACAGGGCATGGACGTCCCGGCGGCTTGCAGGCGGTTTTGCAAAAAATCTCTCATCGGGCAGGACTGATGGAAACGCGGAGACGCATTAACAGGCCGTTGAAAAACACCGTTTTTACCCAGCCTGTGTGCGGTGCAGGGACTCACCGTCATTTTCAATGTTTGCAAGTCACTGAAAATGTGAGGGAACGGCAAACCGTGTTTTCCGTTCCCGGGTTGAAAAAGTCCAGTGAGGGACTTTTTCAACATCCTGTTAAGCGACCATGGCATCGCGGATTGGGTTTTACTTCCTCCCGACTGCATCTGTTGAGTCCGTTCTTTGCCTCGGGCTGTCCTTTTGTCTAAATGGCAGTTCCACAGATCAGATCACTTGCCGACAGGTGATCTGACATCTGGATCCGTTGTTCAGACCTGGCTGTTGTCCAGGTAGGCAATGGCGGCACGATGCCCCTGTTGCAGCCGGCAATTTTCACTGGTGGCACTGGTCTGTGTCTGTTCACCCAGCATTATGCATTCCCTGTCGAGTGCAATCACCTCGGCCAGCGTATCGGCGACCGATACCAGCTCGTCCTGGATGTCAGGATGACTGAACAGACCTTCGATGACCACCTGGCGTTCGGCTTCCAGACGGGCCACTTCCGGCCAGTTGCTCTTGCGCGCCAGATCGAGCATGCGCTGACTGAGGCGGTTGACCTTGTTTGCATACTGACTGACTGACGTGTATTGCATCATCGTCGTACCCATCCTTCAGGGCGCAGTCGCCGTGTCTTCAACCTTGGGTATTTCATCCCAGGCATCCTTAATGGAGCGCATCAGTGAGGTAACCTCATCGAGAAGATCAGGGTTGTTCTCGATATTGGCCCGGGCAAGTCGGCGCATCATGTAGTCATACAGGTCATCGAGATTCTGGGCAATTTCACCACCGGTTTCCATGTCCAGACTGGCACGCAGACCATCGATAATGGAAATGGCCCAGCTGATGTTACCGCCCTTTTGCGAGATGTTGCCCCGTTCCATGTTGCCCTTGGCAATGGCGATTTTCTCCAGTGCACCGTTCATCAACATCTGGATAAGACGATGGGGGTTGGCTTCCTCGATACTGCTGGCGATACCAACCCGGTTGTATTCCTGTACTGCGCTGTGTAGCTTTGACATGTTCATTTAACGACTCCTAAACATTCACACCAGAGTTAATGACAAAAATCATGTCCTTGAAAACAATTTTTCTGTCCGTCTGTTCATCAATCATTGTTTATCTTTTGCGGCCTGTTGTGGCCAAGCTTTACCCAATCCTTGCATGAAGTTTCGGCGCAGGATGGCATGGCGCCTTCCATGCCACTATCGGCTTCACTTCCTGTTTTTTGCGGCCCAGGGCAGTCCCGCCAGTTGCTGGGTCAGAAATTCACTGGTCGAACGCATGTTGCCCAGCAGGGTATCCAAGGTGGAAAACTGTTTCATGTAACGGCTTTCGGTATTTTCCAGTTTTCTGGCCAGTTGTTCTCGCTGCTTTTCGATATCTTCGAGGCGTTCGGTAAAACCCTTGTTGCGGGTCTTGAATAGACCCTCGTTGCCTTCATAACTGTCGAAAATATCACTCAGTTGCGAGGCGATACCATTGACATGGAAGACCTTGCCACGCTCACCGCTTGCACCACCGAGTATTTCCACCTTCAGGCCATGGGCGGCTGTTTCGCCGGTAAGAAAAAGCCCGTCACCGGTCCCGGCCACGCCATTGAAGGCGCCCTGAACATTGCTGCCGGCAGAACCGGCGCCAACGGCCAGCCCTGACACGCCAAGCACGCCAGGATCAATGGACACGATTTCGACATTGGAGTCGCTGCCATATTTGCTGGAGACGATTTGCAACTGGGTGCCGCTGAAACTGGCCGTGGCCTTGATGCCCTTGGCCGACAGGGTGGCATCCCGGTTGATGGCATTTTGCAGCTCCGTGGCCAGTTCATCCAGCCCCGTATAACTGCCTTCTCTGAGTAACAGTTTGTCACTGAGTGTGCCATCGATACGCACGCGCAAACCGTTGTCACCGGCATTGAGGGTAAAACTGCTGTCACTGACGACGGAACCACTGTACTGGCCCTGGGTGGCCATCTGGCTGATACTCAGTCGATAAGCACCGGCAGGTGTATCGGCAGCGGCACCGCGATACTTCACCAGTGCATCACTGGCCGAACCGGTTGTGGAAAACAGCTGCATGACTTCCTGCAGGTTGTCATCGATGGCTTTTTGCAGTTCGCCTTCATCGAGGGTCAGGGTACCATTGCGCTGTGTATCGATGCCAATGCTGGCCAGGGAATCATAACTGGAATTGACGGTACCAAAGCCCTGAGACATTACCCGGCGGATCTGGTTGAGCACACCGCGCACCGAGGCATCACCAGACAGTGGCCCGGCGGTACGGGTTTCCGGGTTGTAACCGGTCAGTTCCTGAACCACATTGACCAGTTCGTTGTATTTGCCGACAAACTCCCGAATCGCATTGGAGGCGACTTCGGTATTGACGGCAACATTGAGGCGGGTGATGGTTCCCTCTGCGCCGGGGTGCAGCTCCATGACCACCCCCTGGATCACATCGTCGATGGAATTCCCCGAGCGGCTGATCTCCAGCCCGTCGACATTGATGATGGCATCCTGCGCGGCAACGGTTTGCTGCATGTTGGTGATGGCCACCTCACTGCTGGTCGGCAGACCGCTCGCATCGGTGCCCGTTACGGTCGTGGTGACTTCGTCATAGGCAAACATGGACAGCCCTGCCATGTCTGTATTGTCGCCATCATCGTCAACCACGCTGACCCGAATCGCCGAATCCTTGCCCTCGGCAAGGGAGGAAAGCACCAGCCGAAAGCCACTGCCGTCATTGATGACCGAAGCTCGCACACCTGCTGAGGCCTTGTTGATGGCATCGGCAATGCCGCGCAGCGAGTTGTTCTCACTGGTGATGTTCAGGGTCAGGGGGGGAATATCGGGATTGGCGGAAAAGCTGTTGCTGGCCGCATCATATCGGCCAAGAGAAATGGTCAGACCACCGGTGCCAACGGCGTCGATATCGGATGCCAGGGCGCTGCTGGCAAGTTTCTGGGCTTGGGCCAGTTGCACGATGCCGACTTCGTAGTCACCCGGTATCGCATTTTTGCTGCCTGTGGCCGTCAGGCGGTCTTCGTTGTCACTGATAACATCAATGGCACTAAATGAGTCCGGATTTTCCAGGCTACCCAGAGTAGCCTGGAATTCGGAAACGGCACCCTGAAAGGTGCCCAATGCTGAAAGTCCTTCCTGGAGTCTCGCTTCCTTGCGATCAAGACGTGTCCTTACCGGTTCGCCTTCTGCTGCCACCAGTTTATCTACCAGCCCCTGGACGTCCAGCCCGGAGCCGATGCCTGCAGATGTTATGGTTGGCATTCATGTACCTCTGATTCACGTTTGTTACCACCACCAGCGGCCTGGTGGTGCATTTCAAGTGGTCTATGCAATTTAAGTACCACTTTCATGCCTTTAGCTCGATCAAGAATCCTTTTGGTTCGTCATGGCCATCCAGCGCATCGGCTATGTGCCTCGATATGGCCAGTACCTCCTCGGAGGGGATCTGGCGTATCAGTTCCTTGGTCTGTGAATCAATCACTTTTACAACGAAACGTCCTGTTTTGTCATCGACACTGAAATCCATGTCGCGCTGCATGTTCTGTACAAATTCCTTCAGATTGCTTACCGCGTCTTCGAGCTTCTCCTGAGAGACCTCGACATCACGGGTTTGCACCTCGATTGCGGCGGCGGAGACAACTTGCCGCCCTTCGGCAACAATCCCCGTCGAATCGCTGGTTTTGCGGCTTTCCGCAGAACTGCTCAGCAATGTCACATTGGTGATTGAATGTGTTGCCATATCGTTACCTCACTTGCTGTTGTGGAGAACACCCATGGAGTTTCATGCGATTCACCATTTTCGAGTGTTCTCCGTTCACAGTTACAATTACTGTAACAAGCTCAGTACGTTCTGTGGCGCCACATTCGCCTGTGCTAACATGGCCACACCCGCCTGCTGGAGGATCTGGGCACGTGTCAGATTTGCCGTTTCCTGGGCAAAATCGGTATCACGTACACGAGACCGTGCAGCGGAAAGGTTTTCCGAGTTGGTTGACAGGTTGGCGATGGTAGAACTGAAGCGACTCTGGATTGCACCAAATTTGGCGCGCTGGTTGCTTACAGTCGCCAGAGCGGCATCAACCGTGGCCAGAGCCAGATTCGCCCCATCCACAGAGCTGATGTCCATTTCGCTGACCGCATTGAGCACAGAGGCTTCAGTGGCCAGGGTAACCACTTCGCCAGCGGTACCGGTAACACTGAAAGACTTGTCCGAGTCAAAGATCACTTCACCGGTGATCACGGCAGTACCAGCGATACCACTGCTCAGAGTAGCCGCACCAACGGTGATGTTACCGCTGTTGGTGTTGGCGGCAGCCACATCCATCTGGATGTTGTTACCGTTCTGGTTCATCAGTACCACGCTGTTGCCATCGTCACTGACACGGGCGGTTACACCGGTCTTGGAGGCCACATCGTTGATGGCGGTCACGGCACCGGCCAGACCATCATTGCCAGAGGTGCCACTGAGGCTGAAGGAAATGCTCTGTGCGGTGGAGTTGTCTGAGGCAATATCCACCACATAGGCACCGGCGGTATCAAACTGGATGGCCAGTTCGGTCTGGGCAAAGGCCTTGACACCGGTTTCATCACTCTTGGCCGATACGGCTTCAGCAATCTTCTGCGCACTTTGTCCGGCATCCACATTGATGGTTACGGAACCGAGGGAACCGGCAACATCCAGGGTACCGGCATTGATGCGCGAAGCGGCACCACCGGAAGAGGCCACACCTTCGACACGGAAGTTACCGAACTGGGAGGTCCGGAAGTTACTGGTGGTGGTCTGAATGGTCTGGTTGGCATTGGCACCGACCTGGAACACGGCCGCACCAAAGGTACCGTCGAGCAGTTTCTGACCGTTGAATTCGGTAGAAGTGGCAATACGATCCAGTTCGGAAACCAGCTGGCCGACTTCAGCCTGGAGAGCCTGGCGGTCAGATGCCGAGTTGGTGGCATTGGCGGACTGTACGGACAGCTCACGAATACGCTGCAGGATGTTGCCCGATTCGGCCAGGGCCCCTTCAGCCGTCTGTGACAGGGAAATGCCGTCGTTGGCATTTCGAACCGCCTGGTTCAAACCACGAATCTGTGCGGTAAAACGTTCTGAAATTGCCAGACCGGCCGCATCGTCCTTGGCGCTGTTGATACGCAGACCGGAAGACAAGCGTTGCAGGGAAACTTCCAGATCACCCTGTGACCGGTTCAAGTTGCGCTGCGCGTTTAATGACATGATGTTGGTGTTTATGACCTGAGGCATAACGCACCCTCCTATTTAATCGAACTACAGGATCACCCTTGGCTCACCGGTAGCAAATCATCTCTAGCGGATATACATCGGTTGATATATTTACCGCTCCCGCAAACATTTGCGTCCGCAACCGCCCAGCCTTTAGCGCTGGCGGCAATTTATTGCCACCCGCAAGCCATTGAATAGACGAGACATTTAAATATTGTAGGTTTATTTGCGAATAATTCCGGCTGATCCGGCAAACCGCCATGGCGTTTTCGACGCCACAATCCGGCCCATGAGGCACAAGGATCATGCCTCCCGCATTCCGGCCTTGAACCGGAATCCAGACAAAGGCGGGAGGTGGGAGAATACCAATTCGCTGACAGCGATACGGGAACATCACCCTTCACCCCGCGAATGGGCATTTTTCACTCGCTAAGGGATACCCGCCCAAGGGCGGGCATCAGGATCAGATCTGGCCTTTAGAGATAATTAAACATGGAAAGCCCCTGAATGCGGGTAAAGGCTTTCTGCGAGGCTTCCAGGCCCGTGAGCCTGAGGTTGAGATCACTGACCGCTTCGGCGTAGTCGAGGTCCTCGACATCGGAAAGAATCGACTTGATCTGCACCTTGTAGGACTGGTTGATCTCCTCCTGACCATCCAGGGCATTGAGGCGGGCACCCACATTGGAGCGGACTTCGAGGATATTGCCCATGGCGGTATCGAGGCCGGCCAGGGTACGGTTGACTTCATTGTGCAGCCGGGCATGGGCACTGGGGTTGCCCACCGGTTCACGCAGGATATCGACAAAACGGCTGATGGTGGTAAACACGTCCTGATTGAGGCTGGGACGCACAACAAAGAAGTCACCGGGATCAGGCTCTCCCTCGATGCTGGTGGAGACCCCGGCGAAAGTGATGACATTGCCACTTTCATAGGGCGTGCCCAGCGGGACCACCACGGTACCGGTTTCATCAAAGACAAAGTAGCTCAGGTAAGGTTCGTCACCGGGTACCGCCGGGGGCACGGTGGCAAACTCGATGGCATAGGTGGTCTTGCCATCATAACCATTCAGCACATTACCGGGGTCGGCAATGCCGGTTCCTGAGTTGGCCTGATTGTCGAGGATGATGAAGTCGCCGTTGCCATCACGAATATCACGAAACACTGCCGTGCCCGAATCACCGGTGGCAATCTGCCGCATGGGCGCAATGGCCATGAAGCGCTGACCACTGTCACCATGATAATCGTATTCCCCAAACTCGTTACGAGTAAAGGGCTTGGAACTGGTCTTGGAGCCGGAAAACATGTATTCACCACTGCTGTCAGTGGAATTTGCCAAGCCAAGCAGTTCCTTGAGCAGCTGCTCGGCCTCCTCGGCAATAAAGGAACGACTTTCATTGGTCTGGCTGTCGTTGTTTCCCATCACCGCAAGCTCACGTACCCGTTGTAACACTTCGGTCGCATTGCTCAAAACCCCCTCTTCGAGATCCAGACGGGCCCGGGCCGCACCGATATTATTCTGATGCTGTTCCATGGTGGCCAGGGTTTCCTTGAGGTTGACGATTTTGGCAGCCGCCACCGGATCTTCCGATGGCTTGAATATCTTGCGCCCGGTGGCCACCTGCTGCTGAACCTTGCTGAGCTTCTCCTGCTGCTCGAGCATGGAGTTAATGGCGCTTTGCTGGGTCTGATGGGTGGAAATACGCATAAGGGTTACCGGAATGAATTCATCAGGGTTTCGAGCATCTTGTTTGCCACCGAAATCACCTGGGCATTGGCCTGGTAGAGATTCTGGTAACGCATCAGGTTGGCAGCCTCTTCATCGAGGTTGACACCGGAAATCTGTTCCTTGCGGGCAACCGATTGTTCAAGCAGCAACTGCTGTGACTTGCCGTTGATATCGAGCTCATGGGTCTTGCTGCCTACCCGGGACACCAGCTGGGAATAGGCCTCCGTATAACTGGTACTCTGATCTGCCAGTACCTTGGCAGACTGCAGTTCGGCCATCTTCAGGGCATTGATGTTGTCACCCGTGCCGTTGGCATTGAATTCGATCTTGAAGGTATCCCCTGCCACCGGCTCACCGGTCAGACGTACACGGAAACCAAAATCATCGCCGCCGGGAGTCGGAAATACATCGGTCCCGGTCTCCGGGTTGTAATCCAGCACCGTAGTCAACGGTGGCAACGCAGGAAATGGCGGCTTGGGCACCAGAATCGGACTGCCGGTGCCATCGTCCTGGATCACCGGATCCGCCGGGGTGGCTGCCAGCTTGAACTTGATGGGCTCGCCGGTATTGTCCAGTACTTCAAACTGGGTTTCGCTGATAAAGTGAATGATAAAGGGCGGGCTCAGGGTATCGGTGGCCTTGTCAAACACCGGGTTGTCGATATCCACCACCGTTGCCGTGCTGATCTTGCCCGAACCCTGGTTTTCGATATTGGCCTCGGTACGCAAGGGACCGGAAGCGGCAATCCGCTGTACGTCTTCGATAACGACAGAAAAGTTTTCCGAGCCGGCACGGGTCGGGCGGATCATAAAGCTATCGCCATCACTGATGATCGTGCCACTGTCCAGGGAAATGCGAAACCCTTCATCCAGTGCATCGATGGGCAGAGACGTGTAAGAACTAATCAGCTTGTCGTCACTCAGGCGCACCAGATTGT
>JAJRYG010000006.1 GCA_024275915.1 Gammaproteobacteria bacterium | reverse complement strand
TGGACTACCCCCAGTTGCTGGAGGAAATCCATACCGGCATCACCAGCCGCCATCTGGATCCAGGCAGCTTCATGTTCGAAGTCACCGAAAGCCATGCCATCCGCCAGATGGAAGATGCCCACCAGTGCATCTACTCGCTGCGCCAGCTGGGCTGCCAGGTGGCGCTGGATGATTTTGGCTCCGGCTACAGTACCTTCTCGCAGCTCAAGCAACTGCCGGTGGATGTGATCAAGATCGATGGCCAGTTCGTCGAAGACATCACCCACGACGACATGGATCTGGAAATCGTCACCTCGATGGCCAACATTTCCCGCTCGCTGGGCAAGAAAACCGTGGCCGAGTACGTCAAGTCGCCCGAAGCCCTGCAACTGCTGCGTGAATGCGGGGTGGACTACGTGCAGGGCAACTACATCGCCAAGCCTCTCCAGCAGTTACCCGGATCCAACCCCGAGCCCAGTCTGCTTGCCGATTGAGTCCGATGGCGGCCGGCTGCGCAAAAAAATTCTCCCCCATGCCTTGATTTCGGCACTTTTCCTCCCCATCTAACGCTATTCCCACAGTATTCACCGATATTTCCCGCTATTTTAATGGTGTACAATCGGTGCCCCTTATCTCAGGAGCCCCTAATGGAGCAGTATCGCGGTACCACAGTTTTGAGCGTCCGGCGCGGCAACAAGGTCGTGATCGGCGCCGACGGCCAGGTCACCCTGGGTAATACCGTCATGAAAGGCAATGCGCGCAAATTGCGCCGCCTCTACCATGGCAAGGTCATCGCCGGGTTTGCCGGCGGCACCGCCGACGCCTTCACCCTGTTCGAATATTTCGAAGGCAAGCTGGAAAAACACTCGGGTCACCTGGTGCGCGCCGCCGTGGAAATGGCCAAGGACTGGCGCACCGACCGTACCCTGCGCCGTCTCGAGGCCCTGCTGGCGGTAGCCGACAGGGAGGCCTCGCTGATCATTTCTGGCAACGGCGATGTCATCGAACCGGAGCAGAACCTCATTGCCATTGGCTCCGGTGGTCCCTTTGCCCAAGCCGCGGCCCGGGGGCTGCTGGAAAACACCGAGCTGGATGCCCGCCAGATCACGGAAAAAGCCCTGAACATTGCCGCTGATATCTGTATCTACACCAACCAGAATCTGGTTTTCGAAGAACTCGACATCTAAAGCAGGACCCTGACACCATGTCACAAATGACTCCCCGAGAAATCGTCCAGGAACTGGACAAACACATCGTCGGCCAGAACCAGGCCAAGCGCGCCGTCGCCATCGCCCTGCGTAACCGCTGGCGACGCAGCTGTGTGGACGAAGATCTGCGCAACGAAATCACGCCCAAGAACATCCTCATGATCGGTCCTACCGGGGTCGGCAAGACCGAAATCGCAAGACGCTTGGCAAAACTGGCCGACGCCCCCTTCCTCAAGGTCGAGGCCACCAAGTTTACCGAAGTGGGCTATGTGGGCCGTGACGTGGAATCCATCGTCCGCGACCTGATGGAAATTGCCATCAAGCAGGGCCGAGAAAAAGCCATGGCCAAGGTCAAGCGCCAGGCCGAAGATGCGGCCGAAGAGCGCATCCTCGATGCCCTGCTGCCACCACCACGCAGTAGCGGCAGTTTTGGCTTCAGTGCCGATGATGATGAACAACGCGACACCGAGAAAGAAAATGCCACCCGGCAGAAATTCCGCAAGAAACTGCGCGAAGGTGATCTGGACGACAAGGAAATCGAAATCGAGGTCAGCGGCCCCTCGGTGGGTGTGGAAATCATGGCCCCGCCGGGTATGGAGGAAATGACCAGCCAGCTGCAGGGCATGTTCCAGAATATCGGCGGCACCAAGACCCGTTCACGCAAGTTGCCCATTGCCCAGGCACGCAAGCTGCTCATCGACGAGGAAGCCGCCCGCTTGGTCAATGATGAAGACATCAAGGAACAGGCACGCGAAAATGCCGAGCAGAACGGCATCGTCTTCCTCGACGAGATGGACAAGATCGTCAAGCGGGGTGAAACCAGCGGCACCGATGTATCACGCGAAGGCGTGCAAAGGGATCTGCTGCCGCTGGTTGAAGGCTCCACGGTCACCACCAAGTACGGCATGGTCAAGACCGATCACATCCTCTTCATTGCCTCCGGCGCCTTCCACCTGAGCAAACCCTCGGATCTGATCCCCGAGCTGCAGGGCCGCTTCCCCATTCGCGTCGAACTCCAAGCCCTAACCAGTGAGGACTTCGTCCGTATTCTTACCGAACCCGATGCCTCACTGACCAAACAGTACACGGCCCTGTTGCAAACCGAAGATGTCGAACTGGTCTTCACCGAGGACGGCGTGCGGCGACTGGCGGAAATCGCATTTCAGGTCAACGAACGCACCGAGAATATCGGTGCCCGGCGTTTGCACACCATCCTCGAACGCCTGCTCGAAACCATCTCTTTCGAAGCCGCCGACAAGGCCGGACAGACCATCAATATCGATACCAGCTACGTCGATGAACATGTCGCGGAACTTGCCGAAGACGAAGATCTCAGTCGCTACATACTTTAAATCACATGCATCGGCTGCCAGACACAGCCGCCAACATCAGCCAGAATCAGCGGAGAACACCATGTCCAACAAAGTCAAACCCACCGACATCAACCTGCACCAGGCCTCGCACATCCTCGAGATCACATTCGATGACGGCAAGACCTTCAAGCTGCCCACCGAATACCTGCGTGTCTATTCTCCCTCGGCCGAAGTCCAGGGCCATGGCCCGGGTCAGGAAGTGCTGCAACTCGGCAAACAGGACGTCAACATCACCAAGATCGACATGGTCGGCAACTATGCCATCCAGTTACATTTCGACGACAACCACGACACCGGAATCTATTCCTGGGAAACGCTCTACACCCTGGGCCGGGATTACGATACCCTCTGGCCCCAGTACCTGGAACGGCTGAAGGAAGCCGGACACGAACGGCCGGAACCCTCTTTTAAAAAGTGACGAGTAAGGGAGGGACGAGTGACGAGGAAAAATCTTTGGAGGTGATAACTTCGATAAACATGTTAGCCAGGGCTGGTTTACCGGCTTTGCCGGGGTCATGAGTTCCAGGTTATCGAAAACCTTCAGGCTTTGTACCTCCCCCTTCACCGCTCGTCCTTCCGTTACTCGCCCCTTGTCCTCAGCCCCTGCATCCAAAATTTTATGCAACTATTGGGTTTATTCTTGTGCCTTGTTAGAAAAACTTGTGGGTGGAGAGAGTTGTGTTTCTGTTTCAAGTTGTCGATATTGTGATAATTAAAATGGACTTCACCGTGTGCTTGAACAAAGACAGTCTGCCCTGATTGACCCCCTCACCCCAGCCTTCTCCCGGAGGGAGAGGGCGTTGGCGCGGTGGCCAACCACAAAATCTTCTGAAGAGCCATTCTTTTTATCTACAGTCTCGCCATTGTCTGGTGGCGATGATAATCTTCCACCCGATTTCGGCCGGACCTCTTTGCCCGATACATGGCCAGATCGACATTGTGCATGACCGTGCCGATATCCTGATCCCGGGTAAAGGTCTGACAATACAGACCGACACTGATGGAAACCGAAATGTCGTGTCCCTGCCACTGCACCGCCATCACCTCTACCGCGTGGCGGATTTGTTCGGCCCGCTTCAGCGCCACGCTGCGGCTGCAGCGCATGCGTGACACAAATTCATCTCCCGCATAACGGGCGACCAGATCATCGGGCCGCATGTGGCTTTCGAGCACCTTGGCGACCTGGGTAAGGACGACATCACCGGCGGCATGGCCGTATTCATCATTGATGCGCTTGAAGTTGTCGATATCGATCAGCATCAGACAGAGATTGTCCAGCTGTTGCGTGGTTTCACATTTAAGCAGTTTTTCCAGCTCGGCTTCGAAATGACGCCGGTTGGACAGTGATGTCAGATAGTCGATCTGCACGGTACGTGTCAGTTGCTTGTTGGCCTGGCGCAATTGCTCGGTGGCTTCATCCACCCGCTTTTGCAGTGTGCGATTGAGGAGTTTGACTTCTTCCCGTGATTTTTGCAGGCTGCTGACCAGTGACTTGAGCGCCTTGCCCAGATACTGAATTTCATCCGGCGTCTGCCGCCCCGGCAGTTCGATTTCACCCTGGAGGCCATTGTCGATGAGCTTGTGGCTGGCCTGTTCCAGATGGTTGAGGGGGCGGGTGATCCAGCGCGCCATGAAAATGGCGATAAGAATAGCCACCACCAGCCCGGCGATGGCCCAGGCATAGTTGGACAGGATCAGAGAGCGGATCTGGGCTTCGATCTCGCTTTTTGGCTGTGGCACCATAATGCCCCAGCCGGTTTCCTTGATCGAGGCATAGCCGGCCACCATGTCCTGGCCAATGAAAGGGGAGTAGAATTCGGTCACACCTTTCTTGCCCTGCATCATGGCCTGCACGACAGGCCAGTCGGACAGATCCTTCATCTCCCGCATCCATTGCGTATTGGGATGGGCGATCACTCGACCATTCTGATCGACAATGGCCGAATGCCCCCGTTTGCCAAACTGAATGTTGCGGCGCAATTCCTCAATCAGCTCGACGTGCAACTCACCCAGTAACACACCACTGAGCTCGTTCCTGGCACCGAACACCGGCAGACCAATCATGATGGTCGGCTTGCCACTGTAAGGGCTGGTCTTGATACCGGACACAAAGAAGGCCCGGGTGTCTTTCACCTTCTTGAAGCATTTTTCCTCGGCAAACAAACGCGGCGAGAATAGCCGGCCTTGCAGATGATGACTCATCACCACTGTATTGCCCGCATCATCGATATAGGTCAGGGAAGAAAAACCATGCAGCTTGTCGAGGGAATCATCGAACAGGGTCTGCAAACTCTCGGGCCGGTGATCATTGCGTTCGATAAAATGCACCAGCAGCGACAGGGCATCACGCTGATCATGAACATGGACGCCAATCGGTGCGGCCAGATTTTCGGCCAGCAACTGGTGTTTTTCACGAATTTCCCGCCAGCTGTTTTCCCAGGCTGTTTTTTGCAAATGCAAACCCAGCAGACCCACCGGGATCAGGGCGACCAGGATCATGCTGATCAGCAATAATCGGAACACTGTCTGGGTAGTGGAGAATCGGGTGAAACGCATACATCACCTGCTGTCCGGCGTTAAATTCATTTTCCGGCTGACAAAAATCATACTTTGTGATTACTTTTTGAACAAAGCTAACCATATCTGAAGTTGTAAAAGATTGATAGTGTGAACTAGTTCACACTTTACACATTCATACATTAGGCATAGTCGACGCCACCCACTATGTCCTATATTTTGTAGGGGCAATGGCTTAAGGCCGAAAAATCGGCCCGTCTGGGCCAGTCACGACGCATCCGCCCAAATCACGTATACTTGGGCTTTCATTGTCCGGGGCCTATAATTCATCCCTCGCTGTAAGGAAATTCACCTGCCATGACAGAAAAAACCACCCATTTCGGTTACAAGGAAGTCCCCTACGAAGAAAAAGTCCGCAAGGTTGCCGGCGTTTTTCACTCGGTCGCCAGCAAGTACGACATGATGAATGATCTCATGTCCATGGGCGTCCACCGCCTTTGGAAACGTTATACCATCGAAATGAGCGGGGTAAAACGCGGTGACCATGTGCTGGATCTGGCCGGTGGCACCGGTGATCTGGCAGCAAAATTCTCCCGCATCGTCGGTGCCGAAGGTTCCGTGACCCTGGCCGACATCAATGACTCCATGCTCAAGGTGGGGCGCGAACGGCTGGTCAACGAAGGTCTGGTGGGCAATCTCAATTATGTACAGGCCAATGCCGAATGCCTGCCATTTCCCGACAACCATTTCGATGCCATAACCATCGCCTTTGGCCTGCGTAACGTCACCGACAAGGATGCCGCCCTGCGCTCCATGTTCCGGGTACTCAAACCGGGTGCACCGCTGCTGATCCTGGAATTTTCCAGGCCGGTGATCAAGCCGCTCAACCCCATCTACGATGCCTATTCCTTTACCCTGTTGCCGATGATGGGCAAACTCATTACCAACGATGCCGAAAGCTACCGCTATCTGGCCGAATCCATCCGCAAGCATCCGGATCAGGAAACCCTGAAAGCCATGATGCAGGAAGCCGGCTTCGAACAGGTTGAATACTTCAACCTGAGCGGTGGTATCGTGGCCCTGCACCGGGGCTACAAATTTTGATCAACCGCAGTCAGGTCAGGTATGCCGGTTTCTGGCGCCGGCTCCTGGCCTTCACCATCGACAGCCTGCTCTACAGCTTTCTGATCACCCCGGTACTGATTGCCAGTTACGGCCGGGACTATTTTTACTGGTCGGCCAGCCATAGCGCCTTCTACCATGTTTACGGTGTCGGTGACGTACTGCTGACCAAACTGCTGCCCGTCGTGCTGATCCTGCTGTTCTGGGCAAGACTGGGCGCAACCCCTGGCAAGCTGCTGCTGGATATCCGCATCGTCGATGCCCGCAGCCTCAAGCCCATCGGTTTCAAAAAAGCCCTCATTCGCCTGCTCGGCTACGCCGTATCATTCATAACGGTTTATATCGGCTTTCTGTGGATAGCCTGGGACAGGCGCAAACAGGGCCTGCATGACAAGATTGCCGAAACCGTGGTGATCCGCAATCCCGAATACTACGAAAACAAAACCCTGCCTGAACTCATGAGTCAATTCAAATGAGCCTGCAAACCGAACTTCTCACCGCCATCGTCAGCGGTATCGAAACCGCCTTCAACGCAGCCCTCAGACTCGACCCGGACACGCAACAACGTCTGGCCAGCCTGTCTGGCAAGGTCATCGCCATGGAACTGCGCGGTTTTGATCTGACCCTCTACCTTCTGCCGGACCAGAACGGCATCAACATGATGCTCAATTATCAGGGCGAAGCCGACACCACCCTGTCCGGTACCCCGGTCAGCCTCGCAGAGATGTCACTGGGCCCCGATGCCAGCCGCGCCCTGTTCTCCGGCGATGTGGTGATCCGTGGCGACATGGAAACCGGACAGAAATTCAAACGCATCCTCGACGAACTGGACATCGACTGGGAAGAACAGCTCTCCCGCCTGAGCGGCGACATCCTCGCCCACAAGAGTGCAGAATTCGTGCGTGCCACAGCACACTGGGGCAGCCAGGCCATCAGCGCACTGGGTAACAACCTTACCGAATACCTGCAGATAGAAAGTCAGGATCTGCCCCTGACCGAAGACATGAAACACTTCATGCAGGATGTCGACACCCTGCGAGATGATGTCTCAAGGCTGGAAGCCCGCATCTGCCGCCTGGCTGACAGGCAAAACACGGACTGACACCTCCATTCATCTCGTGTTCCGGATTCCACGGGTTGTCTGTCGGCCTGCCGATCTAGCAGGATGTTGAAAAAGCCGTTCCCTCACATTTTCAATGACTTGTGGCCATTGAAAATGGTGGTGCTTCCCTGCTAGCCCGGCGGCTGAGTCCGGCAAGGCCACTTGCCGGCAAGACGCCTGCACTCCCGGTGTTCTGTGGCCAGCGCCAACCCCGCACGGGCCAGGTGGATATCGATCGAGGCAGCCCTCTTTCCATAAGAAGAATTACTTGATTACCGAGTCGACGAGCCGCTTTATCTGATCCGGCTCCTTGATGACCACACTGGTTTCATTCCTTATTGTAAGCCTGGACAGGCTGTTTTCGTTTCTGCAGGACTCGTAATAGTTGTGTGACAGCCAGTTCCAGCTGCCAATCACGGCGGCACGGTTGTCGATAGTAATGATTTTTTCGTGGGTACCATTCCTGAGCCTGATCAGGTTGTCACCAAGCAAATCTCTCAGTTCGGCAATGATTTCCGGATCGCCGTCTTCCCGGCTTCCGTATTTGATGTTTTTCCACCCATAGAACACCTTGACCTCCACACCCCGACTGATGGCCGCTTTTAGAGGCTGAATCTTGTGCTCCCAGTCCTTTTTCGTTGACCGTATCCATGGGGTTATCACCACCACCCTTTGCTTTGCCCGGTTGAAGGCTTCCTCGTATATCTTTATGTGCCTGCAGTCCTGAATGATGTCAGAAAAGATTTTTTTCTGCGTAATTCTGGATGCGGTTTCTGTAAACTGCTCCATTCTGATCAAATGGCAGCTGGACACGGTTTCTGCCATCTGCTTCAAATAGCCGCCTGCCTTGTGAAGACGATGGTGATTGCCAACCACAAGGAATTGTTGCCTGGCCCTGGAAATGGCCACGTTCAGCATATTCGGCCTGGCATTCTGGAATTCCGCCCGATGCCAGGAATCAAAAATGACAGGCGAATAGACAATAACCGGGAATTCGGCACCCTGGAACTTGTGTACGGTACCGATTTTCTCGTTCTTGTGCGCATGTGATAGCCGTTTTCCATACCTGTCTATCAGCAAACGGCTCTGGTTGTTGTATGGAGTGATGATTCCGATATCGGTTTCGAGGTCATATCCACATGACTCAAGCTTGTCCAGCAACTGACCGATGGCCTCAACCTCGTCCACGTTGGTGTTTCTCAGGCTTCCGGATTTTACATCCACACTGTAAAAGACAAATGGCCGGGAATCCATGTTCCGGTAGGCATCCTGTATGCGTTGCTCCGGCTCGCCGGTGAGAATTGACATCCCACGGTAGCCCGCAATACTGACGAACAGGTCTGCAACAGGCTTCTGACAACGTCTATGTTCGTCGAGCAGTATCCCGTCGCCGACATCATTGAAAGCACCGGTGGCACAGCCTGCAGCCCTGTGGTAGGCCGTCACGGACTCCGGATTGTAGCGATAAAAATCCTCCTCGTTATCGAACAGTTCTTCCTCAAGCTCGTTGATCCTGGACTCGGACAGATTTCGAACCGGTTCAAGCTGCAAGGGGTCACCAACGATGACCGCCGCATTGCAGCGTGACAATACCGGAACCATATCATGGGCTGAAATCATCCCGGCTTCATCACACAGGCACAGGTCAAACGGCTTTTCTTCCATCAGGATTTTCAGCTTTCTTGTGGCCAGCTTGTAGGCCGAGGCCAGGGTCGACGCCATAACAGGATAGGCCAACCCTATCAAGCAATGAAATCGTTCGTATCGGCCCTGCCAGACCTGGTGCGCCTCATTGTCACCGGCAATGATCTTTGCCCACGATTCCAGCGCAAGCACCAAATCGGTCTTGTCTCTGAGCATGCATTGATACAGGTACTGGCACGCCTTTTCAAACAACAACCTGTTTTCGCTGACGAATCTTTTTCTGTAGTAATCCGCATAGTTGTTGCCCCTGTATTCGTCCACATACTCTTTCAGGCTGTCGATATTGTCTTCAACCCATCTCAGCAAACCCATGGGGTTGTCACTCGTCCTGCCCTGTTCTTCAGCTGAATCGTCACAGAGCAGCTCTTGCCTGTCACAGGCTATCCCCGATCTTGCCAGGGCTTCCACGACCGCCAGCTCCGCAAGCACCTTGCGATCCAACCTTTCCAGTCCGAAGACCTTCAGTTTGTTTGCATGTTGCTGATTGATTCCGGCTATCCTGTTTTTTATTCCGGTCGAGAAGATCCTGCGCAGGAAGTGGGGAAACCTGTAATAGCCACTGTCTACAAGCTCGGCTGATAATTCACGGACGATTTTCAGCTCGGCATAAAGCTGTATGCTTCCCTTGCTCAGTAATGTGCCTATAGGTTCAGCACGATTCTTCAGGTTGCAAAAGTTGTCGTAATCATCATCCATGGCCGCCTTTGTGAGCCTGATTTCCCTTTCCAGTTTCTCGTGCTCCCCGGGATCATGCTTGGTGACCCTGAGTTCCCCGACAAGTTTTCGTATTCTTTCCAGCTCACTGCCAAGATTTTTCTGCGCTGCACTGCGAATGTGCAACCAGGAGACATCACCGAGTACGGCATCGTTTCGCAGGTCATCGATCACATTGTCCACGGCGGTATTGGCCGTAGCCACGACAAGAACGGAGCGGTTTTTGTCGATTCCTTCCATCAGGTCAAACGCCCTTGCCGTGATCCGGTTGGCGATAATCGACTTGAACAGTGTCGTTTTCCCGGTACCTGGCGCACCCTGTACTGCGATGAGCCTGTCGTCACGTACCCGGCTTACCACCTGGATTTGTCCCATCCCCAACGGATATTCGTTTTCGTACAAGCCATGGACTGGCCTGAATTCATGCTCATCCTTGCTATCGGCCTCCTTTTTCAGATACCTTTCCAGTAATGGATACCTGGTGGCCAGGTCCTGTCTTGCAATGAAATCCAGTTCCTTTCCTGTAAATGCGCCAAATTCCGCTTGCTGAAACGGGTAAACAAGCAGGTCGGCATAGGAAACCAGCCTCATGCCCTGCTTCATGTTTTTCTTTATGTAGGCAGACAGGTCGTAAATCAGCCCGGTAAAATCCTTTGGCTCACTTTCTGTCAGGTTGCTGACAAGGTCGGAAAACGACAAATCCGCACCAAGTTCTTTAACATCCAGGCTAAAAATGGCCCTGAAACTCTTTGCCAGCGGCTTTATGACACCTGCCCGATGGTAGTTGATTTTGATATCGTCTTCCCTGTTGATCCTGTCCCGGTCGAGATCGAGCATGAACAGCGGATAGACATGGCTGACACTGCCTCGTGCGGTCTTGTCGGTTTTCTGCACCAACGGAAACAGCAAAAACGTATCAGGGGAATTTTCATTTCCGTAATTTCTGCGCAAGAACTCCAGCTGGCCCTGCTCCAGAGCTATTGAGCAGCTTTCCCCGTCATCTTCGACAATACTCAATTTGATTTTTTGTTCATTGGCGATTGCCGATGCCTGGATCTTCATCGATTCCAGATCCCGTGCTTCGACGAATCTTTTCCATATTCTTGTTATTCTTTCCGATTCCATATCATGCTTTCGCCAATCTTGATCCCGGCACCATGTCCACTTGCCGGATATCACAACCCATGGGAATTCCTGCCAATATCCGTGTCTTAGCTGCCTGCCCGGTCCCCTCTCAAGCCTTGATCAGCACCCTGCAAACAGCTTCAGTCCCAGTCATCCCCATAGTCGTGAGTGAGTTCCTCGCCTTTTTTGATGTTTCGCAGGGCGACGACGGTGTGATCATCGAAATAACCCACGTTGGGTGTTTTGGTATGGTTGATGAAACGCAGTTCGCAGGTGACGCGAAAGCCTTTTGTGCCATCATCGAACCACAGGACATGGGGGCCGTCTTTTTTTGACGGGCGCCCCTCGATGATGCCAATGACCTCACCTTTCTTGATGCGACGGGCGGCAAACAGACCTTTGCCATGAATATGGCTTTTATCGACGTAATACATGGATACTCTTTGAATTTTCGGGAAACCGGGTAAAAATATACCATGCCTGCCCCCTGTTGATACAGCCGCTCCCGTGAATGCCGTGTCAGCGCCGTGCTCCATTTTTCCTTGTCCTCACATTTGGTGGGCAATGCAGCGGCTGGAAAAACCTGCGTCAGGGGCTGAAATTACTGT
>JAJRYG010000065.1 GCA_024275915.1 Gammaproteobacteria bacterium | reverse complement strand
TATTCATGATCTGCCTTTGATGCTTCGTCTCGACGGTTTCGTCATCCGTCACATGATCTTTTCTTTAATCTTTAATCTTTAATCTTTAATCTATTATACAATTCCCTTGTCCGTAATGGCCGCTCTCCCAGATGCAGGCCCAGCGCGGCGCGCATGAGCTGCTTGGCCTCACGCCGGCTTTGATCGTCGAGATACTCGCCGCTGGCGATGGCTCGCAGTGTCCTGCCTTTGAGACAAATGCCATCCTCCGCCTGTCCATCATGCCTGATCGGTCCGGAATCGAGCCGGTAAAGATAATCATGCTCATCGGCAATGACCTCTCCGCTGCGTACATCATGATCCAGCACCAGTCCATAGCCCAGTTCGTGCAACAGGGATTTTTCAAAATTACGCAGTTCATCGCCCCGGGTTTCGTTTTCCGCAATCACCGCCAGTGCATCACAATAGGATTCGAACAATTGCGGATGAGGATCCGCTCTTTGCAGCAGGCGTATGATCAGTTCGTTGAGATAAAACCCGCTCATCAGGCTGTTGCCCTGCAGATGAAACGGCAATCCTGCCGCTTCGGCCTGTTTCAGTGTCAGCAATTCACCCCGGCCGTACCAGGAGATTAATAAGGGGATAAACGGCTGCAGGATCCCGCCAAGCTTCGACTTGCCACTACGCACTCCGCGAGCCACCAGGCCCAGGCGGCCATGCTCATGACTGAAGATTTCCAGCAGTGCACTGGTATCCCGGTATGGTCGGCTATGCAGCACATAGGCCGACTGCAGTTCGAAATTGGCACCTGTCTTTCCCGCCATCTGGATCAGGCCGACACAGGATGACTATTCATCAAACTGATCAGAATATCCCAGGCTCAGCAATGCGCGTTCATCATCGGACCAGCCTTCCTTGACCTTGACCCACAGTTGCAGGTAGACCTTGTTGTCGATGAGGTTCTCGATGTCCTTGCGAGCCTGCTTGCCCACCGCCTTGAGCCGTTCACCACCCTTGCCGATGATGATGGCTTTCTGGTTCTTGCGTTCCACCCAGATCAGGGCATGGATACGGGTCAGGCCCTTTTCTTCCTTGAAACTCTCGATTTCCACGGTCAGATCATAGGGCAGTTCCTGGCCCAGACCACGCATGAGTTTCTCACGAATGATTTCGGCGACCATGAAACGGACACTGCGATCGGTGATCTGATCTTCCGGGTAAAACGGTTCGGACAGATCGAGGTATTCAGCCACGGTGTCTTCGAGTTCATCGAGATTGATGCCCTTGAGTGCCGAAACAGGAATGATGTGGCTAAAATCATGTTTGGCGGACACCTCCTGCAGGAAAGGTAGCAGGCTGTCCTTGTCCTCGATGCGATCGGCCTTGTTGAGCAACAGAATGACCGGAACATCACTGTCCTTGAGCCGTTGCAGGACCATGGCATCCTCATCGGTCCAGCGCAGGGCCTCGATGAGAAACAGCACCACATTCACCCCTTGCAGGGCACTGTGGGCGGCCCGGTTCATGTAGCGATTCATGGCTCGCTTTGAACCCTGATGAATACCGGGCGTATCCACGTAGACAATCTGACGGGAATCGGTGGTCTTGATACCGAGAATCTGGTGCCGGGTGGTCTGGGGCTTTCTCGAGGTAATGCTGATCTTCTGGCCAATGAGATGATTGAGCAAAGTGGACTTGCCCACATTGGGGCGACCAACGATGGCCACGTAGCCACAACGATATTCAGTATTCGGTTTATTCATTGTTCCAGTTTGTCCAGGATGAGTTTTGCCGCTGCCTGCTCGGCCCGGCGGCGGCTCGAACCACTGGCGATGGCCGGCTCTTTCATGCCATCGATTGTACAGGACACGGTAAAGATCTGATCATGTGTCTTGCCGGCAATATCCACCACCTTGTAGCTGGGTAAGGTTTCACCGCGGGCCTGAAGCATTTCCTGCAAGCGTGTTTTTGGATCCTTGCCAAGCTCATTGGGATTGCAGTCGTCCAGGCGCAGCAGATAGAAAGCCAGCACGTAATTACGTACCGTATTAAAATCACTGTCCAGGTAGACCGCGCCAATGATGGCTTCGAATGCATCGGCAAGAATGGTCTTGCGACGGTAACCACCACTTTTGAGTTCACCCGAGCCGAGATTCAGATAATCACCCAGCTGGTAGCTTGCGGCAATTTCAGCCAGAGTATCGCCCTTGACCAAACTGGCACGCATGCGGCTCAGTTCACCTTCACTTGCTGCGGGAAAACGGTGATAGAGTTCTTCGGCAATGATGCAGCCCAGCAGGGCATCACCAAGAAATTCCATTCTTTCATTGTTGCTCGACGAAGCACTGCGATGAGTCAGTGCGGTTTCGAGCAATCGAGCATTGGAAAACTGGTAGCCCAGTGAATTCATCAGACGTGACAAATCCCCTTTCAAAGTCATGGCACCTCTACGGATTTATCGAAATAAACGACGAGATCGATATTGCCCATCAGGGGTGTACGTACTTCATACTCGATGGAAACGATCTTGCTGTCACCATTTTTTTCGACAAAGATGTCTTCGCGCTGGATATTGTAAACCGAGTTGATATCCAGCCGTTTGAGAATGGTGCTGGTCAGTTCGGACGGAGACATGCTCCTGGCTTCCGGTTCCACAGAGAGATCCTTGAGAACACTGGAAATATACATGCTGTCACGATAAATCGGGAACAGTTTCAAACCGACAAGTGCAAAAAATATGCCCAGTAAAATGATCAGAATCCAGCCCAGGGCTGTCATGCCTCGCTGCTTGCGAATCGATATCATAGTGACTCCAGTATTATTCCCGAATTTATTCGATAACAGTACCAATGCGACTCAACTGAGGCGCATTGCCCAGATCCCAGTTCATCCAGATCATGAAGGCCTTGCCAACCAGATTTTCATCCGGGACAAAGCCCCAGTAACGGCTGTCACGGCTGTTGTCACGATTGTCGCCCATGACAAAATACTTATTTTCCGGCACATTGATGACAAAATCACCGGCCGGATACATGCTGTTGAGCAGGATATCGTGTTCCACACCCAGCAGATCCTCGTGATAACGCTTGCTGTTGGGGAAACCCGGCTTGTACACCCCTTTCAGGACCAGCTCGGCCGGCTGGTCGTTGATAAACAGCTTCTTGTTATAATAGGCTACTTTGTCGCCGGGGACGCCAACCACACGCTTGATATAGTCGATTTTCGGATTTTCCGGGTACTTGAAGACGATCACATCCCCGCGTTCGGGGCCTCCCAGGTCGATGATCTTGGTCTGGGTGACCGGCAGGCGGATCCCGTAGGAAAACTTGCTGACCAGGATGAAGTCCCCCACTTCCAGGGTTGGCAGCATGGAGCCCGAAGGAATGCGAAACGGTTCGGCGATAAAACCGCGCAGCACCAGCACCACCAGCACTACCGGAAACAGGAAGTGGGCAAACTCGACCAGCCAGGGTTCCTTGACCTTGCCGGTTTCTTCATCCACCTCACCCGCGGCACGGCGCCTTGGGGCAAACAGCAGGCTGTCAATGGCCCAGATGGCGCCAGTGACCAGCGTGGCAATGACCAGCAATAACGAGAAATCAAAATTCATTTGTCTTTTCCTACACTCAGTACCGCGAGAAATGCTTCCTGGGGTATTTCGACCTTGCCTACCTGCTTCATGCGGCGTTTACCTGCTTTCTGTTTTTCCAGCAGTTTACGTTTGCGGCTGACATCGCCGCCATAACATTTGGCCGTGACATTCTTGCGCAGGGCCTTGACGTTGGTTCTGGCGACGACTTTCGAACCGACCGCCGCCTGTATGGCCACATCGAACATCTGCCGGGGAATGATTTCCTTCATTTTCTCCGTCAGTTCCCTGCCCCGGCTCTGCGCCATGTCCCGATGGACGATGATTGACAGAGCATCGACCTTCTCACCATTGATGAGAATATCCAGCTTGACCAGTTGTGCCGCCTGAAAGCGCCTGAATTCGTAATCCAGCGAGGCGTAGCCCCGACTAACCGATTTGAGCCGATCGAAGAAATCCAGAACGATTTCATTCATGGGCATTTCATAAGCAAGCTGCACCTGGTTGCCCAGATACTGCATCTGTTTCTGTACGCCACGCTTTTCGATGCACAGGCTGATGACGTTGCCCACATACTCCTGGGGAACGAGAATATTGGCAACAATGATGGGCTCGCGGATTTCTTCCACGTAATTGGGCTCGGGCAGTGCCGCCGGGTTGTCGATCTTGATGATCTCGCCACTGCTGGTCAGCACCTCGAAGACCACGGTGGGCGCGGTGGTGATGAGATCGATGTTGTATTCACGTTCCAGGCGCTCCTGGATGATTTCCATGTGCAACATGCCCAGAAATCCACAGCGAAAACCGAACCCCAGTGCCTGCGAGGACTCGGGCTCGTAGAACAATGCGGCGTCGTTGAGGCGCAGTTTGGCCAGCGCATCACGCAGATTTTCGTAGTCGTCTCCCTCGATGGGGAACAGGCCGGCAAAGACCTGTGGCTGGATGGGCTTGAAGCCCGGCAGGGGTTCGCTGGCGGGCCGATCCGCATGAGTCAGGGTATCACCCACCGGTGCGCCGTCCACTTCCTTGATGCCGGCGATCACATAGCCCACTTCACCGGCATGCAGGGCATCGGTGCTGTGGCGCTTGGGGGTAAAAATCCCCACTTCATCGACCTTGTGATCCTGGCCGGTACTCATGATACGCATCTTGTCCTTCTTTCTGAGTGTCCCCTGCATGACCCTCACCAGGGAGACCACGCCAAGGTAGTTGTCGAACCAGGAATCGATGATTAGCGCCTGCAGCGGGGCCTGGGGATCCCCCTGTGGCGGCGGAATGCGCTTGACCAGATCCTCGAGCAGGCCGGCCATGCCTTCGCCGGTCTTGGCGCTGACCCGTTCGGCGTTGCTGGCTTCGATGCCGATGATTTCCTCGATTTCAGTGATCACCCGTTCGGGGTCCGACGCTGGCAGATCGATCTTGTTGAGCACGGGAATCACCTCCAGTCCCTGCTCGATGGCCGTGTAGCAGTTGGCCACACTCTGTGCCTCGACACCCTGCGAGGCATCCACCACCAGCAAGGCACCTTCACAGGCCGCCAGTGAGCGGGAAACTTCGTAGGAAAAATCCACATGGCCGGGGGTATCGATAAAGTTGAGCTGATAGGTCTTGCCATCCTCGGCCTTGTAATTGAGAGTGACGCTCTGCGCCTTGATGGTGATCCCCCGTTCCCGTTCCAGATCCATGGAGTCCAGAACCTGTTCGGACATTTCACGATCTTCCAGGCCGCCGCACATCTGGATCAGACGGTCTGCGAGGGTGGATTTGCCATGGTCGATATGGGCAATAATCGAGAAATTGCGGATTAGCTTGAGGTCGGTCACTGTGTTTTGTCGGGTCCAGATTGGGTGAAGGGCAGCCTGAAATTAGCCAGCCAGGATGCGGTCATCAATTAATTTGCTGTATCTGTGGGACAGTTTTCAACTGTCCATTAACGAAAAAGGCGCCAGTAGCGCCTTTATCGAGACTGCCGCCATTGTAGCGGATTTCAGGTAGTGCCGAAATACTGTTTCAGGGCCACCAGGTCGATAAAGTAATGGCAGATTTCCTTCCAGTTGCCATTGCCCCAGCCGCAGAGAACCGGGATCAACTGGCCATATTCGGCTTCCAGCCGAGAATTACCCAGAATATCAATGACTTCCAGTTCAAAGCTGTACTCCTGTTGCAGCTCGTTCAGGGTCTGCAGCATGTCGTCACACAGGTGACAACCGCTGCGCACATAGACCCTGAGCGTCGGCACGCCTTGTTATGCCTATTCCGGCACCTTGATGGGCAGGAATACCGGTGCATTGCCTCGCTGGATCAGGACTGGCACGGATTTCCCCTTCGGCAGGGATTTGACCAGCTGCTTGAACTGGGCCGGATCCTTCACATCCTTGCTGTTGAGCATGAGGATGATGTCACCGGGGCGGATGCCGGCGTCACGGGCCGGTCCCTTGACCACATCCCGGACAATCACACCGCGTTCGCCCAGATCCAGGCGCTTGCGTTGTTCCGCGTTCAGAGCCTCGACGGTGAGCCCCAGCCGGTTGGTCTTGAGCTTGGCCGGTTTGTCGCTGCTCTGACCGGTCAGTTCTTCTTCGCTGGGCAATTCATCGATGGTCACCGTGAGTATCTTGCTCTTGCCTTCACGGATCACCTTGACCCTGGCCTTCTTGCCAACGGGCGCACGGCCCACGGCAATGGGCAGATCCGAGGAGTGGAAGATTTCCTTGCCATTGAATTCCACCACCACGTCACCGACTTTGAAGCCGGCCTTTTCTGCCGGGCTGTCCTCGACGATGCGCAACACCACGGCACCCTGGGGCTGCTTCATGCCAAAGGATTCGGCCAGCTCACGATTGACATCCTGGATGAGAATTCCCAGCCAGCCGCGACTGACCCGGCCCTTGGTCTTGAGCTGCTTGACCACATCCATGGCCACATCGATGGGAATGGCAAAGGACAGGCCCATGAAGCCACCAGTACGGCTGTAAATCTGGGAATTGATACCGATGACTTCCCCATCGAGGTTGAACAGCGGGCCGCCCGAATTGCCGGGATTGATGGCCACGTCGGTCTGGATGAAGGGAACATAGTTTTCACTGGGAAGATTGCGGCCAATGGCACTGATCACACCGACAGAGACCGAGTGGTCGAAACCAAAGGGAGAACCGATGGCCATGACCCATTCGCCCACTTCGATGTTTTCCGAAGTTCCGATCTTGACCACCGGCAGGTCACTGGCCTCGACTTTGAGCAAGGCCATGTCCGAGCGGGGATCGGTACCAACGACCTTGGCTTTCAGTTCACGCCGGTCGCTGAGGCGTACGATGATTTCGTCGGCATCCTTGATCACGTGGTTATTGGTTACTACATAACCACTTTCATCGATGATGAATCCTGAGCCCAGAGACTGGGTTTCGAATTCTTCGCCACCACTGCCGCCATCACCGCCCTGACCTTCCTCACCGAAAAAGCGGCGCAGAAAATCACCAAACGGGCTACCTTCGGGGATATCCGGTATTTCCATGCCAGGCGGCATGCCATGATAACGGCGCTTGATTTTCTGGGTTGTACTGATATTGACCACGGCGGCACTGTTGTCCTTGACCAGCTGGGTAAAGTCGGGCAATCGATCACCGGTAAAACTCAGGGCCTGTGCCATATTGGCGCTGAGGAGCAAAAACAGGGAAACAAACAGGCTGGTGACGAGCCTTTTGCTGGCAACACGTTTCATTCGGATTCCTCTTGAATAAAATTAACTGGGTTGAATTTAATGATGTAATGAGTCAAATCTAGATCAGGTTTGCCGGTTTTCGACGCAATATGACCGGCTGGTAACGTTGGTCTGACTGAATTCTGGCGCTAAAGCGCCGAACCAGGAAAGCTGAAAAGCCAAGTCCCAAAACGGCAAAGACGATAACGACGGGCTCGACTGGCCAGTGTAGCTGATTTGCCAGCAGTTTTCCCGTGATGGCGAACAAAAGCATCATTACCAGGGGAAGAAAATAAACCATAAACGAACTTTTCAGCAAGGCTGCTTCCTGCAGTCCCACGGTGACCGTCTCCCCTTCCCTGGCGTGGATGCGATTGAGTGCTCTCACCCGGGCGGCCTTGCTGCCCAGCCATTTTGACAGTACCGAGGTCCCACAGGCATTTTTTGCATGACAGCTACTGCAGGTGGACTGGCGCTGGGTTTCGACCCAGGCAACATCACCTTCACATTTGATGATGATGGCGGTTTCTTCAATCATCCTGAGCCGAATACTCCACAGAGCCGCTGATCTTTTTAACCGTGATATGCGGGACTTCACCGACCACGGTGACATGGTAATCACCCAGGATACGGCCATGGGCCGATACCGCCCCGACACGAGTCCCCCCGATCAGATTGGCCGGATCGTGCTGGATTTCTTCTTCGATGAAGACTGATACAGAAGCCAGGCCATCGGAAAATACAAGATGTTCGACAGGCATGGCCGTATTGGGAAGCTTTTTCATTTTCTTCATGTCATGCACGAAACCCGGTGGCAGCCAGCCAACCTGGATGGATTCCATGCTTTTGTCATGTATTTTGTCGCTGCTGCTTTTTTCTTCATACCAGGTGTAGTCACGGCCATCATTGCTCGATTGCATCATGGCGTCATCGATGGAATCCCGATATTCGATATTGGTAAAGACGAACTGTTCCACCGGTTTGCCATTCTCGTTGAGCAACTGGGTTTTCAGCAACAGGCCGGTTTCGCTGTCAATCCACAGCTCATGGCCGTAACGGTACTGATCCAGGGGTTTGATGGCGATCAGCTGGGTCTTGCGTCCGGCAACCTGGCCTGAGCCGGTGAGACTGAACTGGTAGTAATTTTTCAGCTCGTCGAGCTTCATGGGGAAAACGGGGGGGAATTTCTTTTCCGGTCGGCTTTTGCCTACTACCACGGCCCGGGTGTCCGGCATGATGCAGGTGACCTGGTTACCATCACGGATCACCTCCCTGCCGCTGCCATCCATGGAGATGAGGCGTTCCTGTTCACCCTGTGGCGTCACGCGGTGGATGACCTTGACCGAACTGAGCTGATCACGCTGACCGTAGACGAAAGTGCCGATGAAATTGAGAGTATGGGTGGCCCGATGCATTTTTTCGAGCCAGACCTGTATTTCTTCCAGTTGCTCCGATGCCAGCGCAACGACAGGGATGGAAAGAAACAGCAGGGTAATTAAATGTCGCTGGCAATAAAATTTATTTCTCATTCGCACTGCGTACCATTACTCGTTGACCTGGGGTTGTGCTGACAATACGGACATACGGCATCACACCCTGGATGTTCGAGGCCACGGAATACTCGTTATGATTGACGATGTAATTGCTCAACTTGTTTTGTACGGCATTATCGAGGTTGTTCGATGAGGTCACGTACTTGACCCGGGTCACCGGCTGTCCGGTGCTGGCAGCCAACTGAGGCGTTGCCTGTGCACCGGCCGGCGCAACGGCCACGGTAACCGCAGCATTGGGGCTTTCCAGCCGGTTTTGCTGAACGGTCAGCACGGCAACCGCCGAAACGGTGGCGGCAATCGCCAGTCCAGCAGACTGCTTGAGAATCGATCTGATTCGTGGCGAACGCTGTTTTTTGTGAATGGGAGCAAATATGGCCGGTTCATCCTCGATGGCAGCACTGACGCGGGCACTGATATCGAGCCGGGTGTTCTGTTGACCGGCGATGACATCGCTGATGAGGGTATAACGTCGCCAACATTCGATCATGTCGCTGTCGGCAGATAATTTCTTCACAAGTCGATCCGGATCGTTTGTTTCATCGTCGAGTAAAGCGGATAGTTGTTCGTTGATTTTATCGCTCATCGTCTTGCACCATTAGTGTGGTTGATTTCTGCTCGGTTTCCATACAGACCGCTACAACAGGGGCCTTAACTGTTTGTCGATGGCTTCACGTGCCCTGAATATTCGTGAGCGTACCGTTCCTATCGGACAGCCCATGACATCAGCAATTTCCTCGTAGCTCATCCCCTCGAGTTCGCGCAGGGTGATGGCTGTTTTCAAATCCTCTGGCAGCTCGTCCATGGCCTTGAAAATGGTTTCCCTGATTTCATCCCGCAGGACTTCCCTTTCCGGGGAGGCATAGTCCTTGAGTGCCGATTCACCATCATAGCTTTCGGCTTCGGTGGCTTCGATATCGTCCTTTGGTGGCCGCCTGCCCTGTGCCACCATGTAATTCTTGGCCGTATTGATGGCAATGCGGTACAACCAGGTGTAGAACGCACTGTCACCACGAAAATTGGGCAAGGCACGGTAAGCCTTGATAAATGCCTCCTGCGCCAGATCCTGGACTTCCGACGGATCGCGGACGAAACGGGACAAGACCTTCATGATCCGTTGCTGGTATTTGATAACCAGCAAGTCAAAAGCCTTTTTGTCCCCATGTTGTACCCGCTCTACCAGAGCTTGATCAGTATTCTTTTCGCCCATCCGGGCCGTTTCCTTCTCGACAGCAGATTAAAACGCCCGGAACTACAAAGATTGACAGTGAAATACCCCTGTAGTTCGCACGGCGACAGATTTTTTCGATATAGTTAGCGAATAACTGTTGTGCATTCTAAACCTTTCTGGCTTAGTGACAAAATGATTACACAAATGGACCTTCCAAGTTGACGAATCTACAACCCATCGAAGCCGATGTGCTGGTCATTGGCAGTGGTGCAGCCGGCCTCTCCCTTGCCCTGCGTCTTGCCGACGACTACCGTATATCACTGATTTCAAAAGGCATTCTCCAAGAAGGCTCGACACTCTATGCACAAGGTGGTATCGCCGCCGTACTCGGCGAGGACGACAGCCTGCAGGCCCACATCAATGACACCCTGGAGGCCGGGGCCGGGCTGTGTGATCCGGAAGCCGTTCGTTTTACCGTCGAACATGCGGCAGAAAACATCAACTGGCTGCTCAGCCAGGGTATCCGCTTCACCACCGAAGAAGACGAACAGACGTTTCACCTCACCCGTGAGGGGGGACATTCACGCCGCCGCGTGATCCATTCGACCGATGCCACCGGGCGTGCCATCGAAACCTCCTTGGAACAGCGTACCCGCACTCACCCCAATATCGACATCTACGAAAACCACATCGCCGTGGATCTCATTACCACGGAAAAGCTCGGCCTGAGCGACAACCGCTGTGTCGGGGCCTATATCCTCAACCGGGAAGATGGCCAGGTTCGGGTCTTCCGGGCCCCCCACGTGGTGCTGGCCACCGGTGGTGCCAGCAAGGTCTACCTGTATACCAGCAATCCCGATACCTCCACCGGCGACGGCATCGCCATGGCCTGGCGTGCAGGTTGTCGGGTGGCCAACATGGAATTCAACCAGTTCCACCCCACCTGCCTGTATCACCCCAAGGCCAAGTCATTTCTCATCACCGAGGCGGTGCGCGGTGAAGGTGGCAGGCTGTTGCTGCCCGATGGTACCCGTTTCATGCCCCGCTTCGATGAACGTGCCGAACTGGCGCCCCGCGACATCGTCGCCCGTGCCATCGACCACGAGATGAAACGCCTGGGTGCCGAATGCGTCTACCTGGACATCAGCCACAAGCCAGCCAGTTACATTACCGAGCATTTCCCCACTGTCTACCAGCGCTGTCTGGAATTCGGCTACGACATGACCAAAGAGCCTATCCCCGTGGTTCCGGCAGCCCACTACACCTGTGGCGGCATCATGACCGATCTCGATGGTGCCACCGATATCCCCGGTCTGTACGCCATTGGCGAGACCGCCTTCACCGGCCTGCACGGCGCCAACCGCATGGCCAGCAACTCCCTGCTCGAATGCCTGGTGTTCTCCCAGGCCGCGGTCCAGCACATCCGCCAGCAACATCCTTCGGTTCCCCGTGGCATGGCCATCCCCGAGTGGGATATCAGCCGGGTTACCGATTCTGACGAAGAAGTGGTGGTCAGCCACAACTGGGAGGAACTGCGCCACTTCATGTGGGACTACGTGGGCATCGTGCGCACCGACAAACGCCTGCAACGTGCCGCGCGCCGTGCCCAGCTACTGCTGACGGAAATCGACGAGTACTACGGCAATTTCAAGGTCACCAACGACCTGCTGGAGCTGCGCAACCTGGTCACCGTGGCAGATCTGATCATCCGCTCGGCCCAGAGCCGCAAGGAAAGCCGCGGCCTGCACTTTACCCTCGACTACCCGGAACCGGACAACAGCAAGCCTCCGGTCAACACCATTCTGATTCCCGAGAAATACGCCACCACAGGGAACTCCAGCGGTCAGACCCAAACGGGATAATCCAGACAGGCCTGTCTCTGACCGGACTGATGGACTTCGCCTTGATCGACAAAGCCTGCCTGCAAGCTAAATGACTGTCCCGCATGTCAGGTCGATTTTCGCGTGGCGGATGCCTTCCCGTATGCCTTGACGTGACCGCCAGCCGCAGGGATGCGGCTGTCGAGTGAACAGGGACGTATTTACAGCGTGTCATGGCAAGGCATACCGGAAGCCATGACACACAAGAGCAAGAACAGACAAACCTGTTTGTTCTGCTGTCAGGAACATGATTCAGGCCTTGTCGACCGATGGCTTGTCACCGGCGCGTATCTGCATGAGGCGTACCCGCAGACGGCGGAAATCATCGGCCGGCAGGGAGTCGGGCAACAGGATCAGCTGTCTCGATCGCCCCATGCGGGTGCGAAAGCGAAGGATCACCAGCCAGCGCGAACAATAGCTGTCCTCCCTCAGCGTGCCAACATCCATGCCTTGTTGTCCCACCAGTTTCCAGATCCCGTCGGCCTTGAGGATGATTTTTTCCATCTCGGCCGGTCCTCGTCTGTGTTGCCAGAGCCGACGCAAACTGAACAACAGGCCGGCAGACAGCCCCAGCCGTATGGTCACAGGCAGGTTCATGGGCAGCAGCAACGCACCCAAGGCCAGCAGGTGCAGGATCACCCCGTAGCAGAAAAGATAACGGGAAGGAACCGGCTCAAGGGCCAGCGGCTTGTCGGATTTGTTGGGCAACATCGGCTACATCCCTGTCGATGGATATGGTTCGTCCCATGAGGATCTCCAACAGCATCTGATCCGGGTGGCTGAGCAACTGTTCGAAAACCTGCTGCTGGTGTTCAGTCAAGGCGTCGTATCGCTTGTCCAGGAAGGCCATGAGCATGGCATCCAGCTCCAGCATGCCCCGTCGGCATTGCCATTGCAATCTTGCCCGGTTCATTTCAGACCATGTCCTTGACCATCAGTTTCTTGATGTTGTTGATGGCCCGGGTAGGATTGAGTCCCTTGGGACAGACATCGACACAGTTCATGATGGTGTGACAGCGAAATAGCCGGTAAGGGCCTTCGAGTTCTTCGAGACGCTGGCCCATGGCCTGATCCCGGCTGTCGGCCAGGAATCGGTAGGCCTGCAATAACGCCGCCGGGCCACGGAACTTGTCGGGATTCCACCAGAACGACGGGCAGGAGGTGGAGCAGCAGCCACACAGAATGCATTCATACAGGCCATCGAGCTTTTCTCTTTGCTGCGGGGTTTGCAGGTATTCCACTTCCGGTTCGGGATCGTGGACGATGAGATAGGGTTTGACCGCCCGGTAATGATGATAGAACTGACTCATGTCGATGACCAGGTCACGGATCACCGGCATGCCGGGTACCGGTCGGATCTCCACCGGCTGCTTGAGACTCTTGAGGGGGGTAATGCAGGCCAGGCCATTGGTACCGTTGATGTTCATGGCATCAGAGCCGCACACCCCTTCGCCACAGGAATGACGAAAGGTCAGGGTTTCGTCCTGCTCCTTGAGCTTGAGCAGGGCGTCACGCAACATCATGCCGGGCGTCACCTCCTGCAGCTCGAAATCCTGAATATACGGTTGTCGTCCGGACTCGGGATCGTAGCGATAAATTCGAAATTTCATGACTTTCCCTTCCAGCCTGTGATTCAGTAGACCCGTTCCTTCGGCGGAAACGAGTCGACGGAAATGGGTTTGAGCGTCACCGGCTTGTAATCGAGCCGCCGGTCTTCCTTGAAGAACAGGGAATGCTTCAGCCACTGCACGTCATCCCGCTTGGGATAATCCATGCGCGAATGGGCGCCACGGCTTTCCTTGCGGGCCTGGGCAGAAACCACCGTCGCCAGTGCCAGATCCATGAGGTTTTCCAGTTCCAGGGCCTCGATTCTGGCGGTATTGAATATCCGGCCATGATCCTGCAGGCGCACATCCTTCATGCGCTGTTCCAGCTTGATGATCTTTTCCACCCCTTCGGCCAGCACCTCTTCGGTGCGAAACACCCCGCAGTACTTTTCCATGGTTGCCTGCATTTCGGCACGCAGACCGGCAACGGTTTCTCCCTCGCCTTTGGCATCCCAACGGTGCAGGCGGGCCATGGCCTTGTCCACACTGTCCTGATCCAGCGGACGGTGATAACGGTTTTCCTTGAGGAACTTGATGATGTCATTGCCGGCGGCGCGGCCGAACACCACGATGTCGAGCAGTGAATTGCCTCCCAGACGGTTGGCGCCGTGCACCGAGACACAGGCACATTCGCCAGCCGCATAGAGGCCGGGAATCTCCTCTTCACCGGTTTCCACCGGCACCACCACCTGGCCGTGGCGATTGGTGGGAATGCCACCCATGGTGTAGTGGGCGGTGGGAAACACCGGTACCGGCTCCATCGCCGGATCGATGTGCAGAAAAGTCTTGATGGTGTCGCTGATCCCCGGCAGACGCTTTTTCAGTACCTCCTGACCAAGATGATCCAGCTTGAGCAGGACGTAGTCGCCATTTTCACCACAGCCGCGGCCTTCACGCACCTCAGTGGCGATGGCACGGCTGACCACGTCGCGGCTGGCCAGATCCTTGGCATGGGGCGCATAGCGTTCCATGAAGCGTTCACCATCCTTGTTGACCAGGTAACCGCCCTCGCCCCGTGCACCCTCGGTGATGAGCATGCCCTTGCCGGCGATGCCGGTGGGATGGAACTGGAAGAACTCCATGTCCTGCAGGGGGATGCCGGCGCGCAGGGCCATGCCCAGGCCGTCGCCGGTGTTGATGTGGGCGTTGGTATTGGTGCGAAACAGCTGCCCGGCCCCGCCGGTGGCCAGCAAGGTGGTCTTGGCTTCCAGCAGCAGGGGTTCGCCGGTTTCGATATTGAGCACCAGGGCACCGAGGATAAAGCCTTCCTGATCCTTGATCAGATCGATGGCGAAATATTCGTCGAAGAAATGGGTCTTGGCACGAATGTTCTGCTGGTAGAGGCTGTGCAGAATGGCATGGCCGGTACGGTCCGCTGCGGCACAGGTACGCGCGGCCTGATCACCTCCGAAATTCTGGCTCTGGCCGCCAAAGGGGCGCTGGTAGATCTTGCCGTTGTCCAGCCGGCTAAAAGGTACACCGGCATGCTCCAGCTCGTAGACCAGGTGCGAGGCCGAACGGCACATGTACTCGATGGCGTCCTGGTCGCCAAGATAGTCGCTGCCCTTGATGGTATCGTACATGTGCCAGTGCCAGTTGTCGGGCAGGACGTTGGCCAGCGCCGCGTTGATGCCACCCTGGGCCGCCACCGTATGGGAACGGGTGGGAAACACCTTGGACACCACCGCCACGTTGGCATCGGCGGAGGACAGCTGCAAGGAGGCCCGCAAGCCACCACCACCGGCACCAATGACCAGGGTATCGAACTTGCGTCGTTCCAGCGTCATATCCGTACCACAGAGAGAAGGATGAAAGAAGACCAGATGGCCATGGCCACCAGCAAGGTGGCAATGCCAATAAGAAGCACGAGACGAACGGCACTATGCGGGACATAGTCCACCAGGACATCCCGCACCCCGACCCAGGCATGCACCATCAGCGAAGCGAAGAACAAGGCGGTCGATACGGCAACAAAGGGATGACCATTGAAGCCCCGCCAGTCCTGCCAGGACAAGTCGGGGTTCAGCAGCCAGGCGGTGCCCAGCACCAGGATATAGATGCCGAGGTAAATCGCACTGAGTCGCTGCAGCAGCCAGGCCCGCATTCCCTGCGCACGGAAAGTCATTGGCAGCGCCCGGCGAGGACAAGAATAAAGAGGATGGCAACCACGGCAAACACCCCCCAGGCCGTCGCCCGTGCAGTTTTTCTTTCCAGCCCCATATCCAGATCGAGCAACAGAAAACGCAGGCCGGAAACCAGGTGCTGAAGCAGCAACAGCATGGCAAGCAAACCGGCAATCCTGTAAACGGGATGATTGAACAGGCTGATCAGGGCATTGAAATCCGCTTCGCTGCGCAGCGACATGGCATAAAAATAAATCAGGGGTGGAATGGCGAGGAAAAGGATAACCCCGCTGAGGCGATGGATAATCGAGACAACCGCGGTAACGGGCTGGTGTATCTGAAGAAGATTAAGATATTTTGGTCGCGTGTTTTTTGTTAACATTATGCGCTAAAGTCTAGTCTCATATCAGATGAACTTCCAGCAATATCATGGAAGTTGATACGGTTTTTATCCACCGGTGTTTGACGAGCCCGACCGTTGCATTTCGTCCACCAACCTGAACTTAAAAGAAGAACCCTATGAATAGTCAATGGCAGGAATTTCTCCGTACCCGCAATGCCCGCATCGATGATGCCGGCGTTACCGACTTTGGTGACCCCGATACCGAACGCAAGGCGGCCTGTGAAGGGCACATTGTTTCCGATCTGTCCCACTACGGTCTCATCGAGGCCCAGGGTGAAGAAGCCATGGACTTTCTGCAGAACCAGTTCAGCAACGATGTGCGTCAGGTCTCCGACACTCAGAGCCAGTTCAACAGTTACTGTAACGCCAAGGGCCGCATGCTGGCCAGCTTTCAGCTGTTCATGCGCAACGACACCTACTACCTGCGCCTGCCTGCCAGCATCCTGCCCCAGACCCTCAAGCGCCTGAGCATGTTCGTGCTGCGGGCCAGGGTCACGCTGACCGATGCCAGCGACAAGCTGGCGCGTATCGGCCTGGCCGGACCCAATGCGGCCAGCATCCTCGCCGAGCTGCTGGAAAAGGTTCCCGGCCAGCTCAACCGGGTCAGTCAGACTGATGGTCTGACGGTCATCCGCCTGCCCGGCACAGACACCCTCGGTCGCTTTGAAATCCATGGCGAGGCCGAGGCCGTGCAATTGCTGTGGCAACGCCTGGCCCGTCAGGCCACACCTGCCGGGATGTCGAGCTGGAACCTGTTGACCATTCTGTCCGGGGTCCCCGAGATCCAGCCCCAGACCATCGAGGCCTTCGTGCCGCAGATGGTCAACCTGACAGCCCTGGATGGCGTCAGCTTCAAGAAAGGCTGTTACCCCGGCCAGGAAGTCGTTGCCCGCATGCACTACCTGGGCAAACTCAAGCGCCGCATGTACCTGCTCGAGGCGGAAACCTCTGATGTGCCGGCGCCGGGTGAGAACATCCATGCCGCCGGTGAAGATCAGGGCGTCGGCAAGGTCGTCGCGGCCGAACCCAACCTTGCCGGCAAGGTAAGCCTGCTGGCGGTACTGCAAATCGCTGCAGCCGAAGGCAATGCACTGCGGCTGGGCAAGCCCGATGGCCCGGCACTGAGCCTGCAGGTGCTGCCCTATACGGTCACCAACGAGGCCTGAAAAAAATTCCCGAACGTCTCAAGCCCCCTGCCCACATGCCGATACACAGACAGGAATCACTACACTGCACATAGCATGAGGAGCAAAACATGGGGCTGGAAGAAAGTTTTCTGCAGGAATTGTTCGAGGATCTGGAAAACGACAAACTGGTTCTTCCCACTCTGCCCGAAGTCGCCCTCAAGGTACGCGATACTCTGGAGGATGAAAGGGCCTCCATGTCCGATGTGGCCAAGGTCATCACCAGCGATGTCGCCCTCTCCGCCCGCCTCATTCAGGTGGCCAACAGTCCATTGTTGCGGAGCAATCACCAGATAGAAACCGTGGATGCCGCCGTCACCCGCATGGGCAGCAACATGGTTCGCAATCTGGTCACCAGCATCGCCATGCAGCAGATGTTCCAGGCCACATCCGATGCCACCGATCAACGTCTGCGTGCCATCTGGGATCACAGTACAGAAATCGCCGCCATCAGTCAGGTGCTGGCTTCCCAGTTCACAAAACTCAAGGCCGATCAGGCTCTGCTCGCCGGTCTGGTACACAATATCGGTGCCCTGCCCATCCTCACCCGGGCCGAGGACTACCATGAACTGGTTGCCGACATTGTTCTGCTGGACCGTATCATCAGCAATGCCCAGGCCAAAATCGGCAATGCGATCCTCAGCAAGTGGAATTTCCCCGAAGAACTCATCGCCGTGGTCACCGAACACCATGATCTTCAACGGGATCATGACGGCGATGCCGACTTCGTGGACGTGGTCATCGTTGCCGATCTGCAAAGCCGGCTTGGCACCGACCATCCCCATGCCCAGGTGGATCTGAGCACCGTGCCGGCCTTTGCCAAGCTGGGCATGGAGCCCGACGTGAGTATTGTCGACATGGACGAGGCCCACGAAAACATTGAATCGGTCAAGGCGGCCCTGGCCGGCTGACGCCAGGTCCCATGACCGGGGCCGTAATAGAAATTCCCCGACAAATGGCCATCCCTGGCCTGAATTTCATGGAATCTCTAGAATAATTCATCCCTGAATTATCAGAATGTGACAAGCGTTTGATTTTGGTGGCCCTTCCCTGTGCCGCAGGAATCTCTGAAAAAATCAGAGGTTCCCTGGTTATTTCAATGAAGTCAGATAGGCCGTAACAGGTAAGATCATAGCCTCGGGCAGGCTGATGGGCTTGCCCGCCTCGCTATCGGCAAGCAGGGCCAGAAACGCCAGGACGACATCCTCTTCCTCGATATCTTCACCGTTCAATGATAACTGCAGATCGGCCCACAGTCCCCGGTCCAGTCCAAGTTCCACGAGATCATAATAGATCCAGTTCCAGTTTTGCCGATTGATCCTCGGGATAACGGGCATTGAGCTCTTCAATAAAGTCCAGCGGCTCGGGCCAGGAACGGAAACCGCGGTGATAGGGCTTTCTCGAGTACTGAACTCCTTCATCGCAGTAATCCACGGCAGCCAGGCAGAACTCCGTATCATCCGGGACACCGGTTGACAGGAAGGGTGCCACCCTCTTGCGATGCAGGACACTCCCCATGCCGCCCCAACCGGCGGCCATGGTCTGGGGCACCTTGCGCAGGGCCGGGGCCTGCTCGGCCTTGTCGTCCTCTTCGCTCTCGTAGGTCAGCACGCAACTGGTGTGTTCGGTGACCAGCTGGTATTGCTCGGCCAGTTCGGCGGCCTGCTCCTCGGACAGATCGGTCAGACGCCGGTGGGCGGCCATGCGTGGCAGCACCTCCTGCAAGCCCGACAGCTCTGGTCCGTCACTGCTGACGGACAGACAGTGGCTTTGGGTCTGGCCACCGGCAAAGTTCACATCCAGGCAGACCTAATCCCACGGTGCGTCATCCAGCCAGCCGAACACATGCAGGGTATCGCCGGCATACACGGTCTGTACCTTTTGCGGAAACTGCAGGGTGGTTTCACCCGGCCAGCGGATCTGCGTGGTGGTGGCTCGGGGCTGATCCATGCGGTTGAAGTGGCGCACGATGTGCCGGGCCATGTCCTCCCGTGGCGAGACCAGCTCGCAGGCACCCTAGGTGGCTTCGGCAATGCCGCGCACGAAGGCCTCGGACACGGCGCTGCCCACCCCACCGTAAAGACACGATGGCCCGAACGGCGCCCCTGGGCGACGACCTCTTCGTGTCCCCAGACCACACCATCGGTGAACAGACCGCGCAGCGAGGCCTGAACATCGACAGATTCGAGTGCAACCCGGGCCTCACCCACAGGTTCGAGTACAGCAGCAGCGGCAGTTTT